>JALRLM010000594.1 GCA_023254435.1 Hydrocarboniphaga sp. | reverse complement strand
GATGCCGGCCTGCGCGGGGAAAGCCAGCGCATGGTGGACATGCGCCTCGACCTCAGCCGCAGGGGCGAGCCCGAGGAAAGCTACTGGACCTTCAGCTATTCGCCCGTGTTCGACGATGGCGGGCGCATCTGCGGCCTGCTGTGCCGGGAGCGCTTCGGCGAGGTGTTCAAGCAACTGCTGCGCGAGGGCATTGCCGCCGGCGTGCTGCCGCAGCAGTCGGTGGACATCGGCGCGGCCTGCATCGTCGGCGCCTTCACCGAAGCGCTGGTCAGGCCCGTGGCGCCGCAGTCGGCGCGCAGCCCGGGCGATCCGCTGATCGAGGGCATCGTCGAGTTCTGCGCGCGCGCCGTGGGTGCGCCGGCGTCCCCCGCATAAACCAATGTCCGATTTATGACAGGCACTTGCGAGACTTGCTAGAGTCGCGCGATTGAATTGCCGTCGGGTCGAGATGCTGAAATTCGCTGTTCCCTCACCGGTTCCGTTCCCGGGCCGGACTGGCCTGCGCCTGGGGCTGCTGAGCCTGCTGGCCGCGCTGTCGGTCTGCTTCGCCCAGCCCGTGCTGGCCAAGAAGAAGTCCAGGGCCGAAGACCTCACGCTGAGGTCGCAGATCGTGCTCGTCGTCGATCAGGAGAGTGGCGAGGCGCTGGTCGAGAAGAACGCCGACGTGACGGTGCCCATTGCCTCGCTGACCAAGCTCATGACGGCGCTCGTGGTGCTCGACGCCAAGCTGCCGCTCGACGAGATGATCGAAATCGGCAAGGACGACGTCGATCGCGAAAAGCACACGCATTCGCGACTCACGGTCGGCACGCGGCTGAGCCGTCGCGACCTGCTGCTGCTGGCGCTGATGTCGTCCGAGAATCGCGCCGCCAATGCGCTCGGCGGCGCCTATCCGGGCGGCCGCACGGCGTTCATCACGCAGATGAACCTCAAGGCCAAGCAACTGGGCATGAAGTCGAGCCAGTTCGCCGATCCGGCCGGCCTGTCGATGGAAAGCATGTCGACGGCGCGCGACCTGCTGCGCCTGGTGAGCGCGGCCGACACCCACGAGCTGATCCGCGAATTCACCACGCGGCCCCAGGCCACCGTGCGCGTGCGCAAGCAGACGCTGACCTTCGTCAACACCAATCGCATGGTGCGCAATTCGCGCGAATGGGACATCGGCCTGCAGAAGACCGGTTTCACCAACGAGGCCGGGCGCTGCCTGGTCATGCGCGCGACCACGCTTGATCGCAAGCTGTCGATGGTGTTCCTGAATTCCGACGGCGCGCTGACGCGCTTCGCCGATGCGGCCCGCGTACGTCGCCAGATCGAACTCGGAGCCAAGTCCGAGGCCGTGACGCCGGTCAAGAAGACGCCGACCGCCAAGCCGGCCGCGCCGGCCAAGGCTTCCAGCAAGCCCAAGGGCGCCGCGTCCTGACGCGGATCGGCCGCGCGTTCGCGCAGGCCCTGGAAAGCAAAAAAGCCCGGTGACATGCGTGATGTCACCGGGCTTCGTCTCCTCGAGAGCCTGAGCTTTCGGCACCTTGCTCCTGTACGGACAGGAGTTCTCTTAGGCGGGCAAGCCGGCAAGGCTCTCAGGGATAAAGTCTTGTCTATGCCCGCGATCCAGCGGTCGGATTCTGCCCCTCAAGCGGCAGGGGATCAAGCACCCGACCGGGCGCGGTCCTTGCTAAGGATATTGAAACGGCCATTCACTGCTCGAAAACCAGGGGCCGCTGGTCGTCGCGGGGTTTTGTCAGAACGCGAGCTTCGATGGCCGCTTCAATATCGCAGAGCATGATTCTTCATTGATCCGGCCACGCCTGAGCTCTGATCGAAGTGCACTGCGCGATGATTGGCCATACGCAGGGTTCAAGTTGATAGTGGCCGGATCAATAACTCGAAGTTCGAATCGGTAGATAAAAAGTTTATTGACATATAGGTAAGTTAAGCCCAGAATTCTCCCATCGCAGCTGAGTCGAGTGTTCAAACGCTCCTCGCTGCAACCAGTCTCCTCCAGGATGGCTACGCGCCATCCTCGCACTTTGGCCCCCTTCTCGGGGGCTTCTTTTTGTCCGCAGTTTGTCCACCTTCCCCCATTGATTCGCTGCCGTGTCCGGCCGCGTCGTCGCGGGCGGACACGGTTGTCGCGAGGTGCCGCAGACTGTTCCTCAGAGCCCGCGACGGCGTCGCTGGCGTGCCGCGACCGGATCGTCGGGCAGCAGCAGGTCGGGGTGCTTGATCGCGCCCAGAGCGGCGTCGAAGCGGTCGATATGCAGCTTGAGCAGATCGGCGATCTGGTTCGGATCGCCGTCGGGCGGCAGCTCGCCGCGCGCCAGCAGCGCGACATAGATGTGGCGGGCGAACTCGGCGCGATCTTCTTTGCGAAACTTCATGGGGACGGTCAGCTCGGGGGATGGCAGCCGATCCATGTAAGGCCCGCGTGTTGCAGCCGTGTGGCGGCCGCGCGTCGCCTGTCCCATTTGCGTGACGATGCGGGTGATCGTCCGATCGCTCGCCGCGTGTCCGTCGCCGTCCCCGCTCGGGCTCAGCCGGCTTGTGGCGCCTGCCTTGGCAGGCTGAGCAGGGCCTCGAAGCCGCCGTCGGCGCGATTGCGAAAGCTCACGCTACCGCCACAGGCCTGCGCGCAGCGCCTGACGATGGCCAGGCCCAGGCCAAAACCGCCGCTGTCGCGGCTGCGCGAATGCTCGGGCCGAAAGAAGGGATCGCCAAGGCGTGCGATCGCCGCCGCCGGTACGCCGGGGCCGCGATCGAGCACGGCGATCTCCACGTGCTCGCCCTGCTGCTGCGCACGCAGTTCGATCGGGCCGGCGTCGCCGGCGTAGCGCATGGCGTTGCGCACGAGATTGGACACCGCGCGGATCACGAAGGCGCGATGGCTGTGCAGGGCCAGCCCGTCGTCCACGTGTAGGGCCACGCGCTCGCCGTCGCGCTGGATCACCGCTTCGAGCAGCGGGCGCAGGGCGAAGCTCTCGGCCTGCGAACGCTGCGCGAATTCGTTGTCGGCGCGCGAGAACAGCAGCAGCTCGCGCAGCAGGTCGGACATCTGCTCGGCGTCTTCCTGCAGATCGGCGATGACGGCGCGGCTGGCGTCGTCGCTGCGTTCTTCGAGAATGCCGAGGCCGATCTGCGGGCGCGATAGCGGCGAGGTGACCTCGTGCGCGACGTCGGCCAGGAACAGGCGCTGCGCGTCGGCGTGACGCTGCAGGCGCGCGGCCATGCCGTTGACGGCCTCGGACAGATGGCCCAGTTCGTCGCCCGAGCGCAGCGCCACGCGCACGTCGAAGCGGCCGTCGGCGATGCGCTGGGTGGCTTCGGTGACGCGCGCGATCGAGCGCGTCAGGTACAGCATCAGCGGCAGCCACAGCAGCAGCGACAGGACGACGCCCAGCAGCGGCAGCGTGAGCCAGTGCTGCAGGCCCAGGAAGCGCGCCAGCGCCCACAGCGTCGGCACCGTGGCCGTCATCGAGGCGGGATGGCGATCGCGGCCTTCGCCGACCATGAGCGGAATGCCGATGGCGTAGCCGGCGCCGCTCAGCCGGCGCACGACGATGCGCTGCGCCGGGCCGCGATCGTCGGGCGGGGCCATCGGCGGGCCGGGTTGGTTCGGTGGCGGCCGGTCGTGGCGATCGAAGGAGGCTCCGAACGGCGGCTGTTCGTCGCCGCGCGGTGGCGGCGGCCGGTCGTCGAAAGGCGCGCCGCGATCATCGGGCGGCGGGGCCTCTCCGCGTCGCGGAGCGGGCGACTCCTCGCAGCAGTCGAAGTGCGCGCCATAGCGTTCGCCATATTCGGCGAGCACGCCCGGCCATTGCGCGCGCGCCTCGGCCGACAGGTCGCGGCCCAGGCTCTGGCCGATGGCGAACATGCGATCGCGCACGGGTTCCGACAGCAGCGTCTGCCAGCCCAGTCCGCGCTGCCCCGACGTCAGCACCACCAGAGCGGCGAGCAGCAACAGGTTCAGCAACAGCCACAGCAGCAGCTTGCCGGCCAGCGGCAGGCGCAGCTTCATGTCGCGTCGGCCGACAGGCGATAACCCGCCGAGCGCACGGTGCGGATCAGCTGCGCAGGGCCCAGCTTGCGTCGCAGGGCGGCGATGTGGACGTCGATGGAGCGCTCCACGCCGGTGAATTCACGGTCGCGCACTTCTTCGAGCAGCTGCTCGCGCGAACGCACCTCGCCGGCGTGGCGCGCCAGCGCGAGCAGCAGATCGAACTCGGCCGGTGTCAGCTCGACGCTCGTGCCGTCGACGCGCGCGAGCCGCGACGTCGCATCGATGCTGAGCGGTCCGACGACGATGGCGTTGCCGCGCGCCCCGTGATGGCCGCCGCTGCGACGCAGCACCGCGCGGATGCGCGACAGCAGTTCGCGCGCCGATGCGGTCTTGGGCAGATAGTCGTCGGCGCCCATGTCGAGGCCGGCGATGCGGTCTTCGTCGCCGCCGCGACCGGTGAGCATCAGCACCGGCACGTCGGACAGCGTGCGCAGATGCCGCAGTACCGAGAAACCATCGACGGCCGGCAGCATCAGGTCGAGCACGATCAGATCCCAGCCACCGGCGCTGGCGCGGCGTATGCCTTCGGCGCCGTCGTGCACGGCGTCGACGTCGAAGCCTTGCGGGCGCAGGTAGTCGGCGAGCAGCCGCGTGAGCTTGCGGTCGTCGTCGATCAGCAGCAGGCGCGGCGTGCCCATCGGGGTCTCGGGTGCGAGGACCGCCGATTTATCGGGGTTTTGCGCCATGGAATCAACCCACGCGGGCCCCGCGATTCAGGCCGAAACCGCCACCGTGATCGAGGCCGTGTAGCCGTCGCTGTTGTTGCCGCTGACGGTCAGCATTTCGGTGTCGGTGCCATCGCTGAAGATGTTGTCGTCTTCGTTCTCGGTGTCGTTGGCCGCGCTGTTCGGGTACAGCGTGGTGTTGGTGTAGACCGAGTCGGTCACGCTTTCGGGAAAGGCCAGCTGCGAGGTGGCGATGACCTCGCTGTACTCGGGCGTGCCGTCGGGATAGACCTCGAAATGGATGTGCGTGGCGCGCCCCGAATAGCGGCCCGGGAAGATCGTCGTGAACGTGACCTGGCCGTTGGCGTCGGTCTGGCCGACGCCGCGCAGCCAGGTGTTGTCGGCGTAGTTGCCGCCATTCATGTTGCCGCTGTACTGGCTGTAGCTACCGGTGCGGCTGCAGTGCCAGACGTAGATGTAATAGCCCGACAGCGGCTCGCAGTTGCCGTTGGCGTCGAGCAGCGTGATGGTGAATTCGAAAGGCGTTCCGGTCTGCACATTGTTGCCGTCGAAATCGCTGCGGATGTCGGTGCGAAACGCGCGCGAGTCGGTGAAGACGTTCTTGACCACGCCGTTGTTGGTGTTGCTGCCGTCGGCCGGAAACGGACCATTGGTTTCTTCGGCCACCACGGTGCAGCTGCCGCTGCTGCTGCTGGTCCCGGTGTCGGTGCCCGAGCCGGTGTCGGTGTCTTCGTCCATGAGCGCGCTTTCGGCGCCGCTGCCGCAACCGACGACGAGCGCGGTGCCGGCGGCGCCGCCGAGCAGCGCCAGGGCGTGGCGGCGCGACATGCTCTTGCGCAGTTGCGCGACCATGCCGTGGGGGCGGGAGTTCTCGGAAGCAGGCTGGCGATTCATGCGCGGGCTCGGTGTGACGATGACGGCGCCAATCTACGTCGCGCGCCAGCGCCGCCGGCCGTGCTTTACAAAGCCCTTACAAATCCCCGCCCAGACGACGGCCGGCGAAAGCCGGCCGTCGTGGACTCCTATCGAATCATCGCCGTCATGCCGGCGATGATTCGATGCAGTCAGTTGCCCGGCAATCGGGCCTCAGCCCTTCGCCTCCTGCCTGCGCAGATGGAGGAGGGGTTCGGTATAGCCATTGGGCTGGAGGGTGCCCTTGAAGACCAGATCGCAGGCGGCGGCGAAGGCCACACCGTCGAAGCCGGGCGCCATCGGCCGATAGAGCGGATCGCCGGCATTCTGCCGATCCACCACCGCCGCCATGCGCTTGAGCGTCTCCATCACCTGCGCCTCGCTGGTCAGGCCGTGACGCAGCCAGTTGGCGATGTGCTGGCTGCTGATGCGCAGCGTCGCGCGATCTTCCATCAGCCCGACATTGGCGATGTCCGGCACCTTCGAGCAGCCCACGCCCTGATCGATCCAGCGCACCACATAACCCAGGATGCCCTGCGCATTGTTGTCCAGCTCCTGCTGGATCTCCTGAGCCGACGGCTTCTCGCCCGTCATCAGCGGAATCGTCAGGATGCTGTCGATCTTCGCCCGGCGCCCGCCGGCCGCAATCTCCTTCTGGCGCTCGAACACGTTCACCTGGTGATAGTGGATCGCATGCAGCGTCGCCGCCGTCGGCGACGGCACCCAGGCCGTGGTCGCCCCGGACTTCGGATGCGCCACCTTCTGCTCCAGCATCGCCGCCATCAGATCCGGCATCGCCCACATGCCCTTGCCGACCTGCGCCTTGCCCGGCAGAGCGCAGGCCAGGCCGATATCCACGTTCCAGTCCTCGTAGGCCGCGATCCAGGGCTGCGCCTTCATCGCCGCCTTGCGCACCATCAGACCGGCTTCCATGCTCGTATGGATCTCATCGCCGGTGCGATCCAGAAAACCCGTATTGATGAAGGCCACGCGTTCCTTGGCCACCTCGATGCAGGCCTTCAGGTTCACCGTCGTCCGGCGCTCCTCATCCATGATGCCGATCTTGATGGTCAGGCGCGGCAGCCCGATCAGATCCTCGATCGCCGCGAACAGATCCACCGCAAAGGCCACTTCCTCCGGCCCGTGCATCTTCGGCTTCACGATGTAGATGCTGCCGGTCTTGGAATTGGACAGCGCATTGCGCTTCATCACATCGTGGGACGAAATCAGACTCGTCACCACGCCATCGAGAATACCCTCGGGAATCTCGCGACCCTGACCATCGAGGATCGCCGGATTGGTCATCAGATGGCCGACATTGCGCACGAACAGCAGACTGCGACCCGGCAGCGTGAACTCACCGCCCTGAGGCGCCGAATACACACGATCGGGATTCAGCGTCCGGCGAACCGTCTTGCCGCCCTTGACCAGCTCCTCGGCCAGATCGCCCTGGATCAGGCCCAGCCAGTTTGAATAGGCCACCACCTTGTCCACCGCATCCACCGCCGCCACGGAGTCTTCGCAGTCCTGGATCGTCGTGATCGCCGACTCCAGCACCAGATCCTTCACCCCGGCCGCATCGGTGGCCCCGATCGGACTGGAGCGATCGATGGCGATCTCCACATGCAGACCGTTGTGCTTGAGCAGCACCGCCGACGGAGAACCCGCCGCACCGGCATAACCCACGAACAGCGCCGGATCGGCCAGCCCCACAATCCCGGAAGGCAGGGTCACGGCCAGCGCACCGTCGACCACCGCATAGGCCGTCGCCTCGGCATGCGAACCCGAAGCCAGCGCGAAGTGGGCATCCAGGAAGGCCTTGGCATAGGCGATGACGCGAGCCCCGCGCACCGCGTTGTAGCCGCCGGCGCGGGTGGCCCCATCGGACTCGGGAATCGCATCGGTGCCGTAGAGGGCATCGTAGAGGCTGCCCCAGCGCGCATTGGCGGCATTGAGGGCATAACGGGCATTCATGACCGGCACCACGAGCTGCGGACCGCACTGCTCGGCGATCTCGGCATCGACGTTGGTGGTGGTGATGGCGAAATCGGCGGGCTCGGGCAGCAGGTAGCCGATCTCGGAGAGGAAGCTCTTGTAGGCGACCGGATCATGGGGCGAGCCGACGCGCTCGCGGTGCCAGGCATCGATCTGGGCCTGGAGGGCATCGCGCCGGGCCAGCAGCTCGCGATTGCGGGCACCGAAGACCTCGACCAGATGCGACAGCCCCGACCAGAACGCCGATACGTCGACACCCGTCCCCGGCAGAATCCGCTGCTCGATCAGGTCCGCCAGCGGTTGGGCCACCTGCAGGGCGGCGCGCGGAGTGCGGGGCGTGGTCATGCGAATCTCCTTGATGATCTTGTGGTCGGCGGCCCGTACGGTCGTCGAATGTTGCGGATTTCGGCAGTCGCCTGGGCGAAGGGGCGACGGCGGGCGCCTATGTTGCGTGCGCCGGCCTTGTGCAGAAAGCGCTCCGCTGGCAATTTATCTTTGCAAAAAAGGGAATAATCGAGCCGCCACATGGATTACTTCGCCGCGATGCGGGCCTTCGCCAACGCGGTCGAGATGGGCAGCTTTTCCAAGGCCGCCGAGGCCGAGGGCATCAAGGTGTCGACGGTGTCGCGCTACGTCACCGCGCTGGAATCCGACCTGGGCACCGCGCTGTTCAACCGCTCCACGCGGCGCCTGCACCTGACCGAGGCCGGCTCGCAGTTCTACGAGCATGCCGCGCGCATCCTGGCCGAGGTGGACGACGCCCGCCTCACCGTCTCCTCGCTGGCGGCGAGGCCCCGCGGACGCCTGCGCCTGAACCTGCCGATCGCCTTCGGGCGGCGCCACGTGGTGCCGCATCTCAAGGATTTTCTGCAGCAGTACCCCGAGATCGCGCTCGAACTCACGCTGACCGACGAAACCGTGGACCTGATCGCCTCGGGCTCCGACCTGGCCGTGCGCATCGGCGCGCTGGCCGATTCCAGCCTGATCGCCAAGCGCCTGGCGCCGCATCGCCGCGTGCTGGTGGCGAGCCCGGACTACCTGGCGCGCCACGAGGCGCCGCAGCAGCCCGCCGACCTGGCGCGGCACGACTGCCTGCGGTTTGCGCTGCAGCCGCAGCACGCCTGGTACTTCCGCCATCGCGACACGAGGGGCGAGACGCTGGAAGTCGCGGTGTCGGGTCGTCTCGACGCCAACAACTCCGAAGCCCTGCTCGACCTGACGCTGGCTGGCCTGGGCGTGTCGCTGCTGCCGACCTGGCTTGCGGGCGAGGCGATTGCCGCCGGCCAGCTCGTGGCACTGTTGCCGCAATGGGACGCGCTGATTGCGCCGGGTCCGGAGCGCGCGGTCTGGGGCGTGTACCCGGCCCGGAAAGTGGTGTCGCCGAAAGTGAAGGCGTTTCTGCTGTTTCTCGAACAGCGCTATGGGCAGACGCCGTACTGGGATGCCTTCCTGCGCCGCTGAGCGCGGCTACTGCAGCTGCAGGAACCCGCGATTGAGCGCGATGGTCACCGCATGCGTGCGGTCCTTGGCGCGCAGCTTGTCCATGATGTTCTTCATGTGCGTCTTGATCGTTTCGGCCGACACCGACAGCTGGTTCGCCACCTGCTTGTTGGGATAGCCGACCGCGACCAGGCGCAGCACTTCGATCTCGCGTTGCGTCAGCGGCTCGTCGGCCGCATGCGCGGCGATCTGCATCGACATCGCGGCGGGCACGTAGCGCTGCCCGGCGTGCACGCGGCGAATGGTGTCGACGAGCTCGGACAGCAGCGAGGTCTTGAGCAGATAGCCGCTGGCGCCGGCCTTGAGCGCCGCCACCGCCTGCGCATCGCCGCCGTAGGTCGTCAGCACGATGACCTGCGCCTGCGCGTCCTGCGCGCGAATCAGCCTGAGCGCATCGATGCCGTTCATGCGCGGCATCTGCAGGTCGAGCAGGGTCACGTCGGGCCGGTGCTGCGCATGCAATGCCACGGCCTGCTCGCCGTCCGCGCCTTCGGCCACCACCTGCATGTCGGCCTCGCGCGCGAGTACCGCAGCGATGCCTTCGCGCATCAATTGATGATCGTCGATGCTCAGCACGCGGATGGGCGTGTTCACGAGCGGCCCCGCGCTATTGCCTGTTTGAACATGGCCGGATCATGCATGGCTTCCCGCAATCCTGCTCGCCGGCACGGCGCCGCGCCTCCCCCAAATGGGGAAGGCCGGCTCTGCCTGTCTGGGGAATGGGCGCGGCCTGCGCCGCCGACTACGGTATCGACATGGGCCGCTGCGCCGGCCACTCGCGATCGGAACACGGGCATGGGGCAAGGGAATGTCGAGCGGTAATGCTGGAGTGGCATCACGGATATCAACACCGCCGTCGTGCGACTCGCGGCTGCGCTGCGAGTCGCCAGTAGAGCCGGCCGACGCGCCGTCGCATCGCTACTGGCTGCACGCCGATGACTGCCCCACGCGCCACGGCGAGCATCCCTGCAGCTGCGGCGACTTCGACCTGGTGTCGCTGTACGTTCCGCGTGGGCTGCACGAGCGTGGCGCCACGAGCACGGAGCCGGCTGGCGGCATCCGGGCTGCCGTGCCGGCGATGCTCGTCAACGCCGCGATACAGGCGATACGCGCCTACTGGCGAGAACGCCGCCAGGCCGACCGTGGCCTGAGCTGGCGCGGCGGCCTGCCACGCCGCCTGGAACTGCGCGCCAAGGACATGCTCGCGGCCAGCTGCGAGGCCATGCCGGCGCTCAGCGAAGTGGCCGAACGCTGCGGCCTGTCGCGCGGTCATTTCAGCAAGGCCTTCAAGCAGAGCACCGGCCTGTCGCCACGCGCCTGGCAACTGCAGCAACGCCTGCAGCAGGCCGAGGCGCTGCTGGTTTCCGACGCGCAGCCCATCGCCAGCATCGCCGCCAGTTGCGGCTTCTCCGATCAGAGTCATCTCACGCGCGTGTTCGGCCAGCACTTCGGCTCCACGCCGGCGCAGTGGCGGCGCCTGCATCGGGGCTGATCGGCGCCGATCGGTGTGCTGCGGCCGCGGCTGAGCGTCACCACCGGCTAGGCCTGCGCCGCAAGCACCTCTGCCGCAGCACGCAGGAACTGTTCCGCGAACTGCTGGTGGAACTGAAGCAGGCCTACGAGCGACATGCCCCGCGCGACCGCATGCAGGCCATCTGCCTGGCCTTCGTCGACTTCTGGCTACAGCGGCAGGACGACTATCGCGCCATCTTCATGGTCGTGGACAAGCCGCAGGGCGAGCACGACCGCTACTTCGTCGACAGCGCCCAGGTGCTGCAGCGCATGGACGTTCTGCGCCGCGCCATCGTGCAAGCGCAGGCGAGCGGCCAGCTCCGCCCCGGCGACCCGCATGCCATCCAGAACGTGCTGCTGTGCGGCGTGCAGGGCATCGCCCTGAGCCTGATCGGCATGCCGGAGTTTCCCTGGGGCGATCCGGATCAGCTCAAGCGAGCGACGGTGGGGGCTTTGGTGGTGGGGTTGGGGTGAGAGGACAAGGGAGTATCTGTTTTTTGATGCTGGAGAGCTGCTATCAACACTTCAATCACTCCATATCACCCACCAGATTGTGCATCCTCAGTGTGCCCCGTTACGCTTGCCTATAAACGAATGAAGCCTTTCATGAGGACGATCAGAGGAAGCACTTCATGTCCCGGCGTTTACTGCAATTTGGTTCGAAGTTTGGTACTTGCAATATTTGCGGTACTGATGGTCCCTTGACCAATGATCACACCCCTCCGAAGGGATGCGTTCGGCCGACAGTGGTTCAAGTGAAGGCATTGATTGATGCCGTCGCCCTCGATGCCAACGAGAAAACGGTCGTTGCTCGATCCTCCAATGGAGTTAAGTATCGAACGATCTGTAGCGATTGCAACAATCGCAAGCTTGGTGGGAACTACGACAAAGCACTGATTCGCTTCACCAACGCAGTCGCTGAGATTGTCTCATCTCCGCTAGCCCTTCCGTCGACCGTGAGTATTGAGATCGAGCCACAGAAGGTGATGAGGGCTGTCTTCGGCCACATTGCGGCTGTTGGGGTGAACCGATATCAGAAAGGACCACACACAGAATATTTGCGCGACTGGTTCTCGTCTGGAATGGGCCCCCTTCCCGGTACTTGGAAGCTTTTCTGCTGGCTGTATCCAAACAGGACTCAGATTCTGGCTCGTGACTGGGCTGCCCTGGACATCGACTCAGATCTTCCTCGGGAGCAGCGTATTTTCCCAATGTGGTTCATGAAGTTCTTTCCATTAGGTTTCATGTTCACCATGAATCAGACGCCTGGTTTGTGCTTGCGCGGCCTTGCCGCAAACGCAAAAGGTTGGGTCAACCTTACTGAGTTGACTGATTTTGGATCACTACCGCCAAACAGCGTCGCCACTGTGAATCTATCGATTCGCCCTGCCATTCATGTCGAATGGCCGCAGAAAGCTGCCGAGGGTTGGATTATTGCTGCGCACGGTTCGAGCTCGATTCAAGCGTCTGAGTGGGTTGCCTTACTAAAGTAGCAAACCATCTAGAGTGGATCTCCTGCACTGTTGCTCGATGGTGGCCGATTGGGCTTGTGCCTAATCCTGCGGGGAGAAACACTTACATCGTCACCCTTGCGCCGCTGTAAGCAGCTCGCAAATAGAATGTCCGCCTCTGGCGCGTAACCTCCCTCCAAAACCTCACCCCTCCCCTCACCCCCGCGCCCACAACCGCCACAACAACCTCGGCCGCGCCCCCTCATAAGCCCGCGACGCCGGCGCCACCACGTCGATCGATGTGCCCAGGCCCGCTTCGCTGATCAGGTTCCAGCGTGCGTGCAGGCGAAAGGCGCGTTCGCGCATGCCGGCGAGGCCCCAGTGGCCTTCGCGGCCGCCTTCGCGCATCAGCTCGGGTGCGATGCCACGGCCGTCGTCCTGGATGCGCAGGGCGAATTCGCTTTCGCCGTAGGACAGCAGCACGTCGATGCGCCGCGCCGCCGAGTGGCGAAAGGCGTTGCGCAGCGCTTCGCTGCCGATCTTGAGCAGTTCTTCGAAGACGTGCGGCTGCAGCCGGCGCGGCTGGCCTTCGACTCGCAGGCTGAATTCGGTGGGTGTCTGCGGCGGCAGGTCCTTGGCGAGATCCTGCGCGAGTTCGGCGAAGCATTCGGCCATGTCGTGGCCGGCGTTGCCGGTGCGCAGGTCGTTCACGCGCTCGCGGCCCTCGGCCAGGGTTTGATTGGCGCGCACCAGCGTGTCGAGCAGCGGTGCGCGTGCGGGGTCGTCGGTCTGCAGGCCCAGCACCGCGCCCTGGAATCGCAGGATCAGCCCTTGCACCGATTGCAGCAGCGTGTCGTGCAGCTCGCGCGCGATGCGTTCGCGCTCTACCAGTCGCTCCTGATGCAACTGGCGCAGGCGGCCGGTGATCTGGCGCAGGCGCAGGCGATACAACAGCCACAGCAGGCTGGCGCCGGCGAGCCCGCACAGCGCGTAGAACCACGGCGTCTGGTAGTAGGCCGGTGCGATCGAAAAACGCAGCTCGCCCGCCGCGCCCCAGGCGCTGTCGGCGTTGGCGGCGCTGACTTCGAAGCGATACGCGCCGGGGTCGAGATTGGTGTAGAAGGCCTGCCGCCGGTCGCCGGCCTGTCGCCAGTCGCGGTCGACGCCTTGCAGGCGATAACGAAACTGCAGTCGCTCGGGCAAGCTCAGGCTGGCGGCGCCGTAGTCGATGCGCAGCTGATGCGTGCCGGCCGCCAGTGTCAGCGCTGTGCCTGCGGACAGCGTGCGTTCGCCCACGGTCACCGATCGAATCTGCACCGATGGCGCCTGCGTGCTGCGCATCACGCGCTGCGGATCGACCCAGGCCAGGCCGTCGACGGTGGCGAACCAGATGCGGCCGTCGTCGGCGCGCACGGCGGCCGGATGCACCGAGCCTTGCTGGATGGCGCCGGGCAGGCCATCCAGATGATCGAACAGGCGCAGCGGCACCGCGTATTCAGCGTCGACTTCGGTCTTGTGCAGGTCGTCGGCATCGATGCGCGCCACGCCATCGGAGTAGGCGATCCACAGCGATCCATCGTCGGCGCCGACGATGCCGGCGACGTTGCGCAGCGTGTGGCCGGCCTGTATCCGCAGCATGCGAAAGCGATCCTGCCCGGGCGGCAGCACCGCGATGCCGTCCGATCCGCCGATCCACGTCGTCTGCGCGGCGCTGGCGATGACGCGCGGATCGCCCACGGCGAGGCCGTCGGCCCGCGTGTAGAGGCGTGCGCGATCGCCGCCGTCGAACATCGCGACGGTGTTGTCGGTGTAGCCCAGCCAGATGCGGCCCGCGATGTCGGTGTGTTGAATCACCGGCGTCGCGTCGGGCAGACCTTGCGCGGGCCCAAGCTTTTGCCACTGGCCTTGCTCGCGCCGCTGCACGCCGCCGAGCCACTGGCCCACCCACAGGCGCTGCGCCGCGTCCATCGTGGCCCACATCACGCGGCCGCGACCGTGCGTCTCGTGATCCGGCGGCAGGGCCACGCGCTCGCTGTGCTCGCCGCTGCGGCGCAGCAGCCAGGGCTCCTGGCTCCACCAGTAGGCGCCGGTGGCGTCGCGAAATCCCGCGTTCTGGCCGATGGGCAGATGGGTGTCGATCAGCGTGCCCAGCGCGTCGATGCGGGCCAGCGTGCGGCCGGCGCTGCCGATCCAGAGTCGATCCTGGCCGTCGGGCAGCATCTGCAGCGCGTGATAGCTCGAAGGTAGCGGCACCGGCACCAGCGTGCCGCGACGAAAGCGATCGAGCCCGCGGCTGCTGCCGATCCAGATGTCGCCTTCGCGATCCTGCAGGATGGAATACGTGAAGTCGGACGATAGTCCGTCGTGCTCGGTGTAGGCGTCCAGCTCGCGATCGAGCCGTGCCACGCGCTTGCCGGCGATGGACGCGGTTTTCGCGACGCGGCGCAGGCCATCGCCCAGCGTGGTCACCCACAGCGTGCCGTCGGCATCGAACAGCAGCGCGTTGGAGCCAACGCGAATCTCGGTCGCATCGTTCGTAGGCTTGCTGCCGGTGCCCGGCGTCTGCAGGCCGCCGTCGGGTCGCCAGATGGGTCGCACGGCATTGGTGGTTTCGGCGATCCAGATCGAGCCGTCGCCGCTCTCGGCAAACTGCGCGACGATGCCGACGCGCAGGCCCGTGGGCAGGAAATGCGCCTCGCCACGCGGGCGATAGACGACGCTGTCGCGCGTCGCCACCCAGATGCGCCCGGCGCGGTCGGCGTAAACCGACTGGATGTCGCCGGCGGGCAGGCCTTCGGTGGTGATCCATCGGCTGCCATCGAAGCGCAGCAGCGCCGCATTGGACGCCGCCCACAGCGTGCCATCGGCATCGCGCGTGATCGCGTTGACGCTGTTGCGCGGCGACACGCCCAGCGCTTCGCCGTAGGCGTGGAGCCGGCCGTTTTCGAGCAGGGCGATGCCGTGCGCGCCCAGGCCGATCCACAGCCCGCCATCGGGCATGGCCAGCAGGCTGTAGATGTCGTCGGAGGCGAGGCGATCGGCCGTCAGCGCCTGCAGCGGTTCGAAGTGCAGACCATCGAATCGGAACAAGCCCGTGGGCGTGCCCAGCCACAGATAGCCGTCGACGGTCTGCGCCATGGTGAAGACTTCGCCGGGCGCGCCGTCCTTGTTGATCCAGGCCGAGTGGTGCAGCTGGCGCAGGGGCCGTTCGGTATCCAGCGCGCGCGCCGGTGCGATGCCTGCGAGCAGGCACAGCAGCAGTGCGCCACGTAGCGCGCGGCGGGCCAGCAGACGAGGGCGGATCGATTCGAGCAAGGCGAGGGTGAGACGGCGGCCGGGGCTTCAGCGCGAGTCGCGGGATCATGAGGCCTGCGTGCGGGCGCCGCCAGCGCAGGCGGTGCATGCAGCGCACGCGCGTACCAAACGCGATCGGCTCATACCAAAGTCGCAGGCCCGCAGGCGGCGCCGGTCGAGCGGGAGTGGCAAGCGTTCCAAAAAGCACGCAAAGCGACAAGACGATGCAGGGCTGCCAACACGAGTATGGCTCACCGCTGCATCAACTCACTCGCCACTCACTTCGCAAGGAATCGATCGATGTCCATCAAAGCCACGCCCACTCCCGGCACCCAGCTGGTTTCGCCCACGGACCACGCGCTGATCCTGATCGATTTCCAGTCGCAGATGTCGTTCGCGACCAAGTCGATCGACGCCGTCAACCTGCGCAACAACGCCGCGCTGATCAGCAACGCCGCCGCTGGCTTCAAGGTGCCGACCATTCTCACCACGGTCGCCGAGAAGAGCTTCTCG
>JALRLM010000586.1 GCA_023254435.1 Hydrocarboniphaga sp. | reverse complement strand
GACGGCCTGCCGATCAGCGCCTCCACCGGCTCCACAGTGGACCTGAGCCAGTACTCGCTGGCCGAGGTCGAGCGCATCGAGGTGGTCAAGGGCGCGACTTCGGCGCAGTACGGCAGCTCGGCCATGGGCGGCGTCATCAATGTGATCACACGGCCGGTGGCCTCCGGGCTGGTCGGCGGCGCCGTCGTCGACCTGGGCAGCTACGGCGCGCAGAACGTCTCGGGCGACACGGTGGACGATGCGCGCCGCCATGCGCAGCTGCGCGTCGAGGGCGGCGGCCAGACCCTGCGTGCGCGCCTGGCCGGCGACATCGTCGACGACGAGGGTTTCACGATCGATCCCGACGCCTGGACGCGCCAGGGCGATGCCATGCGCCGCCAGCAGCTCACGGCGCGCGTCGACTGGCTGCCGACCGCCCACGGCGCCTTCTGGCTCGACAGCAACTTTTATCGCGAAGACGACGTCAGCCGCTATCAGTACTATGCGCCGCCCCACTACGTGCCGCAGCGCCGCACCGACGCCATCGACCGCGATCGCTACGCGGCCGGTGGAAAATGGTCCTGGGACAACGGCACACGGTTTCAACTCAAAGGCGTCGACGAGCACTATGAAGGTCACTCGCAGGAATTCTCCAACGATGCAGTGGCGGGAGACCGCCGCACCGAGCAGCGTCTCGATCATGTCAGCGCACAGCTCGACCTGCCCCTGTGGCGACGCCAGCTGTGGACCGTCGGCGGCGACTTCCACCGCGAAGCACTCACGCAAAGCAGCAACGGCATCTCGGAACTCGAAACCGACGGTGATGCCGTTCGCCGCAGCCATGAGCTTTTCGTCCAGAACGACATGGCCCTCGGCGATCGCTGGGAGCTATTGCTGGGCGGACGCTGGCAGCGCGACTCCGATTTCGGCGACTACGCGGTACCCCGGCTAAGTCTTCGCGGCCAGCTGCTGGACTCAGGCGACTGGTCCGGCACGCTGCGCCTCAGTGTCGGCCAGGGCTATCGCGTTCCGAATCTCAAGGAACGCTACTACCTGTTCGATCACAGCTCGCTGGGCTACAAGGTCATCGGCAACCCCGACCTGGACCCCGAAAGCTCCGACAGCTATCAGGCCGGCTTCACGCTGCAATGGCGTGAGCGCGTCACCGCCGACCTCAACCTGTTCCGCAACGACGTGCACGACCTGATCCAGACCGATCTGGACAGCGCGCAGGTCGTCAACGGCATCAGCTACTACAGCTACGACAACGTCGCCAGGGCGATGACGCAGGGCGTCGAGAGCAGCCTGCGCTGGCAGCTCACATCCAGCCTCGACGCCAACGCCTCGTACACGCTGACCGACACCGAAAACCGCAGCGACGGCGGCGAACTGACGCGCCGTCCGCGCCACATGGCGCGACTGGGCGGCAACTGGACGCTGCCGACGCGCACCACGCTGTCGCTGCGCGGCCGTTACCAGAGCAGCGAACTCGTCGACAGCGCCAGCGGCTCGCGCTCGCCGGCCTGGACGGTGCTCGATCTCAAGCTCAACCAGACGCTGCGCGACGGGCTCGACCTGTTCGCCGGCTTCGACAACCTCTTCGACGTGCAGCGCGATTTCGCCGACACCCGCGACTTCAGCCCCATCGTCGGCCGCTTCATCTACCTGGGTGCGCGTTACCAGTGGTCGCTGCGGCGATCACCGGGCTGACGCGCGTCCCGAACCCCGAAACGACTCAGGGAGAGTCCCATGCACATTCACGATCCTCGTCACCCCTCGATGCGCCGCCTGATCGGCACCGGCCTGCTCTCGCTCGCCCTGACGGCCTGCGGCGGAGGCAGCGGCAGCGACGACACCGACGACGACGGCAGCAGCACGCCGGAGCCGACGCCGACCGCCGCCTTCGAAACCACGCCCAAGACCTGGACCTTCGCGATGCCGTCGAGCGGCTCGCTGTGCTACGACTTCGACGCCGGCGCCGAAGCGAGCTGCGATGACAGCAGCACCTGGGACCTGCAGGTCATCGGCGGCCGCGCCGCCTCGTTCCGCAGCAACGGCGGCGTTACCAACACGGCCGGCAGCGGCGCGGCTTTCGCGTTCTTCGACTGGAGCAATCTGTCGACCTGGACCAACGCCACCACCGAACCCAGCTCCAACACCGACGTGTCGTCGCTCTACACCGCCGACAGCGCGAGCAATGTCTTCACCACCAGCAGCTGGTACGCCTACGGCGTCACCGGATCGACCAGCGATCACCTGCTGTATCCGAACTACCGCATCTATCTGGTCAACGCCAATCCGGCCGACACCACGGCAACCACCTACGCGCTGCAGCTGATCGGCTACTACGGCGGCAGCTCGGGCACCACCTCGGGCTACCCGAGCATCCGCTGGATCGACCGCGCCGCGCCCGACGACGTGCGCACCGCCACCATCGACGCCAGCGGCAGCGATGCCTGGGTCTACTTCGACCTGCAGAACGGCGCCGTCGTCGACCTCACCGACGAGGCCGCGGCCACTTCCACGGCCTGGCACATCGCCTTCAAGCGCTACGAGCTCAAGCTCAACGGCGGCAGCTCCGGCAGCAGCACCGTGGCCGGTTATCTGGCCAAGACGCTCGACGGCTTCTACGACAGCTCGGGCAATGCCATCGCCTCCAGGTTCACCAGCACCACGCCGGCCGACACGCTGGCCGACCTGACCGCCAACGACTACACGGCGCCGACCAGCAGCAGCGCCTGGGTGAGAGACAGCGAAGGCTCGGTGCTGAGTCCGGCCTACACGGGCAGCTATCCGGGCGCGCTCGATTACGGCTTCTACAGCTACAACCCCACCGCCGGCAGCACCGCCAACGAGCCCGCGCATCGCCTGACGCCCAACACCGACGCCGGTGCGCTGCTGCGCTCGGGAGCCGGCACCAGCTATGCGCGCGTGCACCTGACCACGATCACCTACGCCGATCCGACCAGCGCCACCAGCGCGCAGACCTGGACCTTCGAGTTCAACGTGCAGCCGGCCCTCTGAGGCCGGTGCTCACGGAGCTTTCGCCATGACCAATGCCAGCCCTGCGACACCCGCCACGTCCGCCGTCGACGCAGCCCTGCGCCAGCTATGGGATCGCCTGCGCGGCGAGCAACCGCGCCTGCGCATCCGCGACGCCGCCGCGCAGCTCGGCGTGTCCGAGCTGCAGCTGCTGCTGACCGAACCCGCCGACGAGCTGCTGCGCCTGGAGCCGCGTGCCGGCGACATCATCAAGGCGCTCGAAGGCCTGGGCCGCGTCATGACCCTGAGTCGCAACCAGGCCGTGGTCCACGAGACCAAGGGCGTCATCCGCAACGTCGACATCGCCGCCAGCGGGCAGATGGGCCTGTGCCTGGGCGAGATCGACCTGCGCCTGTTCCTGAGCAAGTGGAAGCACGCCTACGCCGTGCGCCAGGCGGCGCAGGGCGGTCGCGACAGCCTGCAGTTCTTCGACGCCGCCGGCGGCGCCGTGCACAAGATCTACTACTTCGGCGAAGACGGCGACGCGACGTACAAGGCCGCCTGGGACGCGCTGATCCAGCGCTTCACCGCGCCCGAACAACGCCCGCCGATCGCCTTCGCCGCGCCCGAACCCAAGCCACCGCGCAGTGCCCCGAAAGATGCGCAGGCGCTGCTCGCCGACTGGGCGGCGATGACCGACACACACCAGTTCCACGGCCTGCTCAAGCGCCACGGCGCCGACCGGCTGAGTGCGCTCGAAGCCGCCACGCCGACCTGGGCCACGCCCCTCGCCGCCGACACCTACGAGCGTGCTTTGACGCTGGCCGCCGAGCGCGGCCAATCGATCATGGCCTTCGTCGGCAACCCCGGCATCGTGCAGATTTACAGCGGCACCGTGCACAAGCTGATGCGTGCCGGGCCGTGGTTCAACGTCATGGACGACAACTTCAACCTGCACGCCAACAGCAGCGCCATCGTCGCCTGCTGGCGGGTGCGCAAGCCGTCCGAGGACGGCGACATTCATTCCATCGAATGCTTCGACGCCGACGACGAGCTCGTGCTGACGCTGTTCGGCGAGCGCAAGCCCGGCATCCCCGAACAGGCTGGCTGGCGCCAGCTGCTGGAGGCTCTGCGTGTTTGAGAAATTTTCCCTGCGCCCGTCAGGACGGGCGGCGCTGCTGCTCGCCGGCGTGCTGATCCCCGCGCTGGCAACGGCCGCCGCGCCCGAGCGCGTAGTCTCGCTGGGCGGCGACATCACCGAAGTGGTCTACGCGCTGGGCGCCGAATCCACGCTGGTGGGCGTCGACACCACCAGCATCTGGCCCGCGCAGGCGCGCTCGCTGCCCAACGTGGGTTATGTGCGCCAGCTCGGCGCCGAAGGCATTCTGGCGCTGCGCCCCAAGCTCGCCATCGCCACGCATGACGCCGGCCCGCCGGCCGTGCTCGATCAGCTGCGCGGCGCCGGCGTGACGCTGGAAAGCTTCCCGGCCACGCACACGCCCACGGCCATCGCCGCCAAGGTGCGGCGCATCGGTGCACTGCTGGATCGCACCGCATCGGCCGAAACCCTGGCGAGCCAGATCGAGGCGCAGGCGCACAGCCTGGCCGGCAAGGTCGCCGCCATGCCCTCGCATCCGCGCGTGGTGTTCCTGCTCAGCGCGGCTTCGGGCGGGCTCATGGTCGCCGGTCGCGACACCTCGGCCGACGCCGCGGTGAGGCTCGCGGGCGGGCACAACGTGGTCGATGGCTACACGGGCTACAAGCCGCTGTCGCCCGAGGCGCTGATCGCGCTCAAGCCCGACGTACTGCTGCTCATGAACAATCGCGGCGATGCCAGCGGCTCGGCGGCCGATCTGCTCAAGCAGCCCGGCGTGGCACAGACGCCGGCCGGCAAGGCCGGTCGCGTGATGCTGGTCGACGGCCAGGCCCTGCTGGGCTTCGGTCCGCGCACGGTCGAGAAAGCCGCCGAACTGCAGGCCGAACTCGCCCGCATTCCGGCCGCCGCGCCGTAACGCCGCGATCGACGCCCCGCCGATGCCGGCCGATTCCACGCCTCCGCCGACCGTGGCCGCCACGACGGCCACCGTGCGACTGCGCCGGCGCCAGGTTCTGGTGCTGCCCGCGCTGCTGCTGCTCGTCGTCGTGGTCGCGACATGGAGCCTGGGCAGCGGCGCGGTCGCGATCGATGCCCGCGAGGTCGCGGGTGCGCTGTGGCGCATGGTCACCGGCGCCGCAGCCACGGGCGACGACACCATCGTCACCACGCTGCGACTGCCGCGCACGCTGTTCGGCCTCGTCGTCGGCGCCGGGCTCGCGGCCGCGGGCGTGGCGATGCAGGGCCTGTTCCGCAATCCGCTGGCCGATCCGGCGCTGATCGGCGTGTCGTCGGGCGCGGCCTTCGGCGCCGTGGCCACCATCGTCTTCGGCGGCACCTGGTTCGCCCACGGCACGCCGCCCGACGCCATCGCGCTGGGCGCCTTCGCCTCGGGGCTGAGCTCGACGCTCGTGGTCTGGAGCATCGGCCGCCGCCGTCCCGGCGTGGCAACGCTGCTGCTGGCCGGCGTGGCGATCAACGCCATCGCGCTGGCCGGCGTCGGCTGGCTGCAATACCTCGCCAGCGAACGCCAGCTGCGCGACCTCACGTTCTGGTCGCTGGGCAGCCTCGCCGGCACCGACTGGAAGCGCCTGTTCATCGTGCTGCCCTGCGTCGGTCTGCCGCTGCTGATCCTGCCGACCCAGGCGCGCGCGCTCAACGCGCTGCTGCTCGGCGAGCACGAGGCCGCTTTCCTGGGCTTTCGACCTGCGCGCGTGCAGAAGCTGCTGATCGCGCTGGTGGCGCTGATGGTCAGCTCGGCCGTGGCCTTCACCGGCATCATCAGCTTCATCGGCCTGGTGGTGCCGCACCTGCTGCGGCTGAGCCTGGGCCCCGATCACCGCCTGCTGCTGCCGGCCTCGGCGCTCGGTGGCGCCGCGCTGGTGCCGGCCGCCGACACGCTGGCACGCACCCTCGCCGCACCCGCCGAACTGCCGCTGGGCGTGCTGACCGCGCTCGTCGGCGGTCCGTTCTTCCTGTGGCTGCTGCTGCGCAGCCCGATCGTGGAGTCCCGCTGATGCTCGCACTCGACAAGGTGAGTCTGGTCCGCCAGCGCAAGACGGTCATCGATGACCTGAGCCTGAGCGTGCAACCCGGCAAGCTGCTGGCCCTGATCGGCCCCAACGGCGCCGGCAAATCGACCGCGCTGGCGCTGCTGTCGGGCCGCATCGACCCCGATGCGGGCGCGGCGACGCTCGACGGCTCGCCACTGTCCGACTGGCCGCCCGAACTGCTCGCCACGCGCCG
>JALRLM010000565.1 GCA_023254435.1 Hydrocarboniphaga sp. | reverse complement strand
GGTGACGAACGACGCCCTTGACGCGTCGTAGATCTGGAGGCCAATGATGTCGCTGGGCAGCAGGTCGGGCGTGCACTGGATGCGGCGGAACCGGCCGTCGATGGATTCGGCGATCACGCGCGCTGCGGTGGTCTTGGCCAGCCCGGGGACGCTTTCGAGCAGCACGTGGCCGCCGGTCAGCAGCGCGATCTGCAAGCGCTCGACGATGTGCACCTGGCCGAGCACGGCCTTGCCGATTTCGGCACTGAGCTTGGAGGACCACTGTGCGCCTTCGGCCGTGGCCGATACCACTTCAACGTTCGAGTTCATTGTGCCTTGAGACCCTGGTGCATCTCCCGCGCGTGGCCACCAATGGCCCACTTTTGCGGCGCGGCGAAACGATAGAGACCTGCTCGTACCGCTTCTTGGTTCACTGGAAGTTCATTCCAAAGATATGAAGCCGAAACAGCCCGGGCTAATGAATTGATCCGGCGTTTGCATAACCCGAGGTTATGTGGCTTTCCGTTACGGGCATGACCCGGCACGCGCTCGTAAAAAGCCCGACGGTATGCCGGCCTTCGATCGCGGGAGGGTTTTCCCTCAGCTGGTGTGAAGGAGTGGCAACCCGCCCCGGACAGGGCAAAAATCGTGCGCAGGCGCGCTGCGTTTTCGGGTTGCGCCGTATCGATGTCGTATCGATGATCGTGGCGCCGCGTCATTCGGGGTCTGCGCAAGAGCCCAGCGCCGCTCGCCGCGGGCATTCATTTGATTTTTCGATGCGACGTATGGCGACCCAATGCCGGCATCGATGTCATGCCGCACGCGACTCGACAACTGTCGTTACCGGCAGTCTGCGAAGCGCTGTGAGCCTGGATATTCGAATCGTCAGCTGGCTGACAGCTTGGCGAAAGCTTGCGCATCAAGATCGACAGGGCGCGTGCATCGCGCCCTGTTCTCGTGCATCCGCTGGAGCACAGCGATCGCGGCCTGTGGCGCGACCGCCGTGCATCAGAAGCGATAACGCATGCCCAGTGCGTAGGTGCGGCTGTAGCGCATCGTGTCCTGCGGGAACAGGTTCTCGTCACCGTAATAGCTGCGATAGAGCTCGCCGGTGATGTTGGTGGCGTCGAAGGTCACCGCGAGCTGTTCGGTGGCGTTGTAGGTCAGCTGCGCATCCATCGACGACTCGCCGTTCTGATAAACCTCGGTCGGCATCGAGCAGCAGTAGTTGTAGCCGGTAAGGAACTTGCCGCGATCGACCCAGCTCAGGCGCGCACTGAAGGTATCGCGCTCGAAAGCCAGCACCACGCTGTAGGCCCAGTCGGAGACACCGACGACGGGATTGGTTTCGGTGCCGATCTGCTGCGTGCTGTCGTCGGCATCGAAGACCGGGTCCTTGGACTCGGCATCGATCCAGGTGTAGTTGCTCTGGATGCCGATGCCACGCAACCACTCCGGCAGGCCATCGGGAAACCACTGGAAGCCGACTTCGAGTCCGTCGAGCTTGCCGCTGCCCGCGTTCTGCGGCGAGGTCAGCACGTAGTTGCCGTTGAGCTCAGGCGTTCGATCGCTGATCGTGATGCTGCGATCCACATTGACGATGAAGCCATCGACATCGCGCTTGAACAATGTCGCGTAGACGCTGCTGCTCCTGGCGAAGTAATACTCCAGGCTCAGGTCGAAGGTCTGCGCTTCGACCGGATCGAGATCGGGGTTGCCGCTATTGGCGTAGCCGAAACTCGCGCCCGTGGCACCGGGCGGATTCAGCGTCATGGTCGGGTTGAGCTGGCGAAAGCTTGGCCGGCCGATGGTCTTGCCATAGGCAAAGCGTGCGATCAGCTCGTCGGTCGGCAGCCAGCGCACGACCGCGCTCGGCAGCACGTCGGTGCGCCCCTTCGACAGGCTGGCATCCTGCCAGTCGCCGGCATCGGCCAGTTCGTTGTAGTCGATGTCGGTGTCCACCTGCACCACGCGCAGGCCGATCTGGCCATCGAGGCTGCCGACCGGCAACTCGGTCTCGAAATCGCTCTGCACGAAACCGGCGAGATTGGTTTCGGTGATATCGAAATAATTGGCCGGGTTATAGGCCGGCGCGCCGGCCAGGCCGTAGAACGCGCGCGACTCGTCGATGTTGTCGAGCAGGTAGAGATAATCCGCCGTCACCCAGCGACGCGGCACGTTCACGCTTTCACCGCTATAGAAATCGCCCGGATTGGTCGACAGCGCGGCGGCGCGTGCGGTGGCCGCGCAATCGGCCTGCACGTCGGCGCAGTTGGCGCTCTGATCGCCCGCATTGGACTTGCTCTTGCGCCGATCCACGCGGGCACCGAATTCGATCCTGCGAAAGAAGGCATCGTCGAAGGCGTACTCGCCCTTGGCGTCCCAGGTCAGCGCCTGCCCGCGATCCTTGCTGCGAAAATCGTAGTAATTGCCCATCGTCCAATCGGCCGGATCGCTGAGATCCGCCGGGTTTCCGCTGGCATCGAAGTACGAGAATCCCGGCGTGCCGGAATTGTCGCGATTGAAGTCGACGGCGAGTTGCGCCTGCGTGCTGTCGTAGTTCTGTGCCTGGTTGATGCGCTCGAAAGACGAGGTCTGGTAGACCACTTCCGACTGCGCCTTGAACCGATCCGTGAGCTGCCATTCGCCACCCAGCGCATGCAGAAAGCTCTCGGTCTTGGAGTAGCGCGCCGTGGTGCTCGTGAACATCGCCGGATCGCTGAGCTTGTTCTGCTGGATCACGTTGGTACCCGGAAACAGAACGGGATCCGCGTAGCGGTCGGCGCCGTTGACGAAGCCGAAGAACTGCGAGAACGAGTCGCGCGCCTTCTGCCCGGTGTAGAACGACTCCCAGGTATAGGTCGAGCGTTCGTCGGGCGAAAACTGCAGCGAGACATTGGCCGCCGGACGCGTGCGCTTGCCATAAGTATCGATCATGCCGCCCGCATCGCGTAGCAGCTGATACTCGGTGGCCACGCCATCGACGTTCAAGGTCGATCCCGGCTCGGTCGACAACGGCACGCCGCGCGTGAGCACGCGCGTGCCGTCGGCGTTGAATTCCGGGATGCGCGTGCCGTCGAGCGCGTAAGGATCGATCGAGCCACTCCAGATCGTCTCGTCGCGAAAGCGCGTCTGCACGAAGCTCGCATTGAGCAGCGCGCCGAAACGGCCGGCATCGGTGTCCCAGCGATCGCTGACCATCATGCTGATGTTGGGATCGGTGCGCTCGGTATTGCTGGCGTAGACGCCGCGTGCGGCGAGCACCATCTGCGGTTCGTCGAAATCGAAAGGCCGATGCGTGCGCACGTCGATCTGGCCGGCGACACCGCCTTCGATCAGATCGGCCGAGCGCGTCTTGTAGACGTTGACGCCGGCCAGCAGGCTCGCGGGAATGTCGGCCAGCGCGATGCTGCGGTCGGTGGAGGTGAAGATCTGGCGGCCGTTGATCGTGGTGCTGACGTCGCCAAGGCCGCGGATGTTCACGGTATTGGCCTCGCCGCCATCACGGCCCGTGATCTGCACGCCGGTCACGCGCTGCAGCGATTCGACCACGTTGTTGTCGGGAAACTTGCCGATGTCCTGCGCCACGATGGCATCGACGAGCTGCAGATTGTCACGCTTGATATCGAGCGCCTGCTCGAGGCTGCGGCGAATGCCGACCACCACGACTTCCTCGAGTTGTACGGGCTCTTCGGGCGAGTTTGCTGGGGCCGCTTCGGCCGGAGCGGCGGTGTCGGGCGATTCTTCGCCACCGACGGCAACGGGCTCGACAGGCGCCTGTTGCGCAGGCTGCGGCGGCACATCCTGCGCTGGCGCTTCGATGTCCTGCGCCTCGACGTCGGACATCAGCAAACCGGCCAGCAACAGGGCCGAACGGCGTGTCGTGGGCTTCTTGGGCATGGGCTCCTCCGATGGCGATGCGCTGGCGCGCCATCGCTCCTATTGTTCGAGTCGACAAACGGCGCGAGCCGCGCGCAGACGGCGTCGCGGCACGACCACGAATCGAAGCTCAGGGGTCGCAGGCCTCGGAGAGCCGGCAGGCTTGCACGGCGCAGGCAGGCCCGTGGCCGATCGGAAACGACGGGGTCGATGTGTTCGGATGGACGCGCGACGCAGGCGCGCGCGATGCACGGGGCGCCGGCCAGGCGCCGGTCTCAAACTGCTGCGGAAACCTCATGTCGTCTGCCTTCCTGTGGCATGAACCGCGCGAAGCTGCGCGGTGGCGCCCTGACCGCTCCGGCGCTCTGATCCTCTCCATTGGCCTCTCATCGCCATGCATCGAGCGACTTCGAGTCCGGCGCGAGGCTACCGAACAAAAGCTGAACGTTACCCGGCGCGAACTGAACGAAAAAGCCGGTGCCGGCGTCGCTGTGTAACGCTGTCTAGGCGCTGTCCCTCATGGCCTGATGACGGGGCGAGGACCGGGCTCAGGGCACCAGTCGCTTGCCGAGCTTGCGCGCCAGCGTGCGCCGGTGCATGCCCAGGCGACGCGCGGTCTCCGAGATGTTGAAGCCGGTTTCGGCCAGCGTCTCGTGTATGCGCTCCCACTCCAGCGTCTTGATCGAGGTCGCGCGCGCGGCGACGGGCACCTCGTCCGCATCTTTCGGCTCGCGCGTGAACGCGGCTTCGATGTCGTCGGTGTTCGACGGCTTGACCAGATAGTTGCAGGCCCCGAGCTTGATCGCCTCCACCGCCGTGGCGATGCTGGCGAAGCCCGTGAGCACGACGATGAGCATCTGCGCGTCGTGCTGATGCAGCAGCTGCACGACGCTCAGACCCGAGTCGGTGCCGAGCTTGAGATCGACCACCGCGTAGGTGGGCCGGTTCGAGCGCAGCAGTTCTTCGGCCTCGTCGGCGCTGGTGGCGAGCAGCACGCGGTATTCGCGGCGCTCGAAGGATTTCTTGAGCGTGCGCGCGAAGGCGGCGTCGTCCTCGACGATCAGCAGCAGGCGGCTGTCGTCCTCGCTATCGGGACTGGGATCAGGCTCGTCCGTCATGGCTTTCCTCGATCGATAAGGCGGCCAGCGGCAGGCTCAGCGTCACGCTGGCACCACCGCCGATCATGTTCTCTGCGGTCACGTTGCCGCCGAATTTTCGCACCACGTTGACGACCAGGAACAGGCCCAGTCCGCCCGCGGTTTTGCCCTTGCTGGACTGATAGGGCTTGCCGATCTGCGCGAGCATCGATGGCACGAAGCCCGGGCCGCGATCGCGCACGCAGAGGATCAGCGAACCCTGCGCGTAGGTGACTTCGAAGCCGACCCAGGACCGCGAGGCTTCGAGCGCGTTGTCGAGCACGGTGCAGATCACCTGCTTGAGCGCGGTGTCGGAGACGATGGGCTGTTCGCCGGGGACTTCGTCGTCGGGATCGTAGTCGTAGTCGAAGCCGATCACCGTGCGCGTGCTGCGCCATTCCTCGACCAGATCGTCGAGAAAGCGTTCGACCGTGGTCACGGTCAGCGACTCGCCGCGCGCTTCGCCGGCGGCGAGCAGGATGTCGGTGACGATGCCCTTGCAGCGCTGCACCTCGGCCTGCATGTCGCCGATCTCCTGCAGCAGTTCGGGATCGTCGCGGAACTTGGGCATGCGCTTCCAGTCGCCGAGGATCACCGACAGCGTCGCCAGTGGCGTGCCGAGCTCGTGCGCCGCACCGGACGCGAGCAGGCCCATGCGCACGATGTGATCCTCCTCGGTCGCCTTCTGGCGCAGGTCGGCCAGGCGCTGGTCGCGACGGCGCAGGATGCGGTTGATGCGCGTCATGAACACCACGAGCAGCCCGGCGTCGAGCACGAAGCAGATCAGCATGCCGATGATGTGCAGCTCGAACAGAAGCTCGGGATCGGTGCTGCGCAGATCCAGTGGCACGTAGTAGCGCGTGAGCCCGGCGAAGCACAGCGCGGTGACCAGCACCATGGTCCAGGTCGACCAGGCCTCGAGCAGCACGGCGCCCAGCGTCACCTGCAGCAGGTACAGGAACACGAAGGGGTTGGTGGCGCCACCGCTCAGAAACAGCAGCGCCGTCAGCGCTGCGACGTCGAGCATGAGGCCCGACATGAGCTCGCCGTTGCGGACGTCGCCGAGCCGGCGCGGCCGGTACAGGCTGAACAGGTTCAGGCCGACCAGGCAGCCCAGCACCATGAGCATCGGCGGCAGCGGCAGCTGGATGCGATAGACCACGGTCACGTAGGCGATGGTCATGATCTGCCCGGCCACGGCGATCCAGCGCAGCTGGATCAGCTGCAGCAGGTTCTGCTGGCCCACGGTGTCGCGCGCCGAGGCGATCAGCGGGCTGTCGAGACGCACGGAACGGGACGAGGGATAGGCCATGGCGCACATCGTAGTCGGCGCGCGACCGTCCTGCCCAAAGCCGGCTCCGGACGGACGCTGGCGCGATCAGCCGCGACGCTGGCGACGCTCGTTGCGCACCACGATCACGGCCGCGCCGGCCACCATCAGCGCGAGTCCGTACCAAGTCAGCAGGTAGACCAGATGGCTGTTGTGGAAGCGCAGTACGGTGAGCCCACCGATGGGTTGCGCATCGGTACCGGCGGCGGGCTCGCGCCCGGCGTCGACGAAGTAAGGCGCCACGTCGCCGGCCGGCAGGCCCTGCGCGGCGGCGATGGCGGCGACGTCGCGCGAGTACCAGCGCCCTGCCCGCGCATCGTTGTCGCGCAGAAAGCCACCGCCGGGTTCGCTGATGCGCAGCAGGCCGGTGACGCGCACCGTGGCCTCGGCATCGGCGGGCGTGCGCGTGGCGGCCTCGCGATGCTCGGGATCGACGAAGCCGCGGTTGACCAGCACGATCTCGCCACCATCGGTGAGCAGCGGCGTCAGCACCCAGAAGCCGGCGCCGCGCTCGGTCACCGCCTGCACCAGCGACTCCTGCTCGTGCAGGTAACGGCCCTGCAGGCTCACGGCGCGATACTCGTCGCGCGACGCATCCACCTGCGACCACTCGGCACGCCCCGGCGGCGCCTGCGGTGGCGCATGCACGCGCGCCTCGACGCGCTCGATCAGCGCCAACTTCCAGAACAGGCGCTGGACCTGCCAGCTGCCCAGCGCGCAGAAGCCCACGAAGAGCAGCAGCAAGGACAGCAGGGCCAGCACGTAGCGGTAGCGTGCTCGCGGCGCGGGTGGTCGGTCGGCGGTCTGCTGCGGGCTCAAGGCTTTACTCGGCGAGACAGGTGTCGTTTCCGATGAAAATCAGTTGCCGGCGATCTGCGGCGGCGAATGCCTGCTAAGGATAAGCGAACGCCCGATCGCGTCCCTGCGCAGCCACAGCTCGGACGACCCGAGTCGGAATCCCGGGATTCCAGAAAAAGCGCGATGACGGAGCTGAGCGCGAGGCATTCGCAGCCAAGCAGCACCAGCCCCAAACGAGAAACGGCCCTTCTTGCGAAGGGCCGTTCGTTCTTGCCGCGATTCCGGTCAGGGAACGTTGCGCATCTCGTGCGGCGACATCGGCATCATGTTGACGTTCATGTGGTACATGACCCACAGCGAGCCGCTGAAGGTGATGACCACCAGCACCAGCGTGAAGATCAGCGCCAGCATGTTCCAGCCGCCTTCGGAGCTGGTGTTCATGTGCAGGAAGTACACCATGTGCACGAGTACCTGCACGGCGCCGAAGGCCAGGATGATCAGCGTCGTGGTCTTGGGGTTGGGCAGCACTTCGCCCATCACCAGCCAGAACGGAATCGCGGTCAGGATCACCGACAACACGAAACCGATCATGTAGCTCTTGAAGCTGCCATGCGGCGCATCGCCGTGGTCATGACCGTGGTCGTGGCTATGGACGTGCGGTTCGACGCCGTTGGCGTGGTCGTGGTGTGCAGCGCTCATCGCAGCGCTCCCATCAGGTAGACGAAGGTGAAGACGCCGATCCAGACGACGTCGAGGAAGTGCCAGAACAGCGACAGGCAGTTGAGACGGCGCTGGTTCTCGGGCGTGAGGCCGCGCTGCGTCACCTGCACCATCAGCGTGATCAGCCAGATGATGCCGAAGGTCACGTGCAGACCGTGCGTGCCCACCAGCGTGAAGAAGGCCGACAGGAAGGCGCTGCGCTGCGGGCCGGCACCTTCGTGGATCAGGTGGTGGAACTCGTACAGTTCCAGACCGATGAACGCGGCGCCGAACAGGCCCGTGATCGCCAGCCAGCCCAGCACGGCGCCCTTGCGGCCCTTCGCCATCTCCAGCATGGCGAAGCCATAGGTGATCGACGAGAACAGCAGCATGGAGGTGTTGACCGCCACCAGCGGCAGGTCGAACAGTTCCTTGGGTCCGGGGCCGGCCGCGTAGTTGGCGCCGACGACGCCATACATCGCGAACAGCACCGCGAACACCAGGCAGTCGCTCATCAGGTACAGCCAGAAGCCGAGCATGGTGCTGGGCTCGACATGGTGTTCGCCCATGACGAGGAAAGCCGGCGTGCCGTCCGCGTTCACGGTCGGTGGCGCGTGGTGATGACTTGCTGAACTTGCCATGGACTTAGACCTGCTGGGCCAGAGCGCGCGTGCGCTCGTCTTCCGTCTTCACGACCTGCTCGGCCGGAATGTAGAAGTCACGGTTGTAGTTGAAGGTGTGGTAGATGGCACCGGCCACCAGCGCGAAGAAGCTCAGCCCCGCCAGCCACCAGATATGCCAGATGAAGGCGAAGCCGCTGACCAGGCTGATGCCCGCCAGGATGATGCCCGCCGGCGTGCCCTTGGGCATGTGGATCGCGATGAAGCCGCTCTCGGGACGCTTGTAGCCGCGCTTCTTCATGTCGAACCAGGCGTCCTGCTCGTGCACCACGGGCGTGAACGCGAAGTTGTAGTCCGGCGGCGGCGACGAGGTCGACCATTCCAGCGTACGGCCGTTCCAGGGATCGCCGCTGGTGTCGCGCAGCTTGTCGCGGTTCTTGATGCTGACGACCAGCTGGATCAGGAACGAGGCGATACCGATGGCGATCAGCACGGCGCCGAAGGCGGCGATCTGGAACCAGATCTGCAGCGAGGGATCGTCGAAATGGCTCATGCGGCGCGTCACGCCCATCAGGCCCAGCACGTACAGCGGCGTGAACGCGAACCAGAAGCCCACGAACCAGAACCAGAACGACATCTTGCCCCAGAACGGATCGAGCTTGAATCCGGTGACCTTGGGGAACCAGTAGGTGATGCCCGCGAACACGCCGAACACCACGCCGCCGATGATCACGTTGTGGAAGTGCGCGATCAGGAACAGCGAGTTATGCAGCACGAAGTCGGCCGGCGGCACCGCCAGCAGCACACCCGTCATGCCACCGACGACGAAGGTGATCATGAAGCCCACGGTCCACAGCATCGGCACTTCGAAGCGGATGCGGCCGCGATACATGGTGAACAGCCAGTTGAAGATCTTCGCGCCCGTCGGGATCGAGATGATCATCGTGGTGATGCCGAAGAAGCTGTTCACGCTCGCGCCCGAGCCCATCGTGAAGAAGTGATGCAGCCACACGAGGTAGGACAGGATGGTGATGACGACCGTGGCGTAAACCATCGAGGCGTAGCCGAACAGGCGCTTGCCGCTGTAGGTCGACACGATCTCCGAGAACACGCCGAACACCGGCAGGATCAGGATGTAGACCTCTGGGTGACCCCAGATCCAGATCAGGTTCACGTACATCATCGGGTTGCCGCCGAAGTCGTTCGTGAAGAAGTTGGTGTCGACGTAGCGGTCCAGCGACAGCAGCACCAGCACCGCCGTCAGCACCGGGAAGGCGGCGACGATCAGCACGTTGGTGCACAGCGCGGTCCAGGTGAACACCGGCATCTTCATCAGCGTCATGCCGGGCGCGCGCATCTTGACGATGGTGGCCAGCAGGTTGACGCCTGATAACAAGGTTCCGACACCCGCGATCTGTAGCGCCCAGATGTAGTAGTCCACGCCCACGTCTGGCGAGTAGGCGATGCCCGACAGCGGCGGATACGCCAGCCAGCCGGTCTTGGCGAACTCACCGATGAACAGCGAGATCATGACCAGCACGGCACCGGCCGTGGTCATCCAGAAGCTGAAGTTGTTGAGGACCGGGAAGGCCACGTCGCGCGCGCCGATCTGCAGCGGCACCACGTAGTTCATCAGGCCCGTCACGAAGGGCATCGCCACGAAGAAGATCATGATCACGCCGTGGGCGGTGAAGATCTGGTCGTAGTGATGCGGCGGCAGGTAACCCATGGAATCGCCGAAGGCGACCGCCTGCTGGGCGCGCATCATGATGGCGTCGGCGAAGCCGCGCAGCAGCATCACCAGGCCCAGGATGATGTACATGACACCGATCTTCTTGTGGTCGATGCTGCAGAACCAGTCGTTCCACAGGTAAGTCCACTTGCCGGCCCTGGTCACCCAGCCGAACACGCCGAGGCCGATCACGGCGGCAACGACGAAGGTCCAGACCAGGATCGGTTCGTGATACGGAATGGCCTCCAGGCTCAGTTTGCCGAAGAGGAAGTTCATCAAGTCAGAGCGTTCGTGCATCGAAGTTTCTCGTGGCTAGCGCGGCAATGCGATCAAGGCGCAAGGCGGCGGGCGGCCGATCCATAGCTCGGGGCCGACAGACTGGCGGTCTGCTGGCTGGCGGTGTCCACCGCGCACAGGGCGGTGACGTAATCGCGCGTCGATGGCAGCTGCGCCAGGCCGCGCATGCGCGGCTTGTCGTAGCTCAGGCGCGACAGGTTGTAGATGCCTTCCAGGCCCATGCCGCCTTCGGCGTCGATGGCCATCATGTCGCGCATGCACATCTTGTTCGGATCGACGCAGAGGTTCAGCACGGCGTCGAACAGCTGGGGCTCGGCGTTGGCGTAGTAGCGCACCGGCTCGCGCTCGCTGGGCTTTTCGAGCACCTGGTAGTCGGCGCGGTCGAGCTTGCCGCCCTCGGCCTTGACCTTGGCGACCCAGGCGTCGAAGTCGTCGCCCGAGGTGCCCAGGAAGCGGAAGCGCATGTGCGAAAAGCCGTGGCCGCTGTAGTTGGCCGAGAAGCCCTCGTAATCGCCAGCCTTGTTGATGACCGCGTGCAGCTTGGTCTGCATGGCGGGCATGGCGTAGATCTGGCCGGCCAGCGCGGGCACGAAGAACGAGTTCATGACCGACGAGGCGGTGATCGAGAACTCGATCGGCACGTCGACCGGAGCGGCCATCTCGTTGACCGTGGCGATGCCATAGTCCGGATAGATGAACAGCCATTTCCAGTCCAGCGCCACCACCTGCACCTTGAGCGGCTTGACGTCGGCCGGAATCGCGCGCGCGGCGTCGATGCGGTCGAGCGGACGGTAGGGGTCCAGCGTGTGGGTGGCGATCCAGGTGATGGCGCCCAGGGCGATGATGATCAGCAGCGGCGCCGACCAGATCACCAGTTCCAGGCCCGTCGAGTGGTGCCATTCGGGATCGTACTTGGCGTCCTTGTTCGACTCGCGGTAGCGCCAGGCGAAGAACAGGGTCAGGAACATGACGGGGACGACGATCAGCAGCATCAGGATCGTCGACACCACGATCAGGTCGCGCTGCTGGATCGCGACATCGCCAAACGGCTTCATCACCACCCAGTCGCAGCCGGACAGCAGGGCGATCAGGGGCACGGTCAAGAGGGCACGCAGCATTCGGGCGGACATGGCGTATCGTGTCGGGAGTTCGGGAGCGCGACTTTAAGCAGCTGTTCGGGTAACCGCGATTGGACGTTTTGTCCCATCGGGTCCATGCTTCGGACTCGCTTCCGTATCGTGTCGCTAGAGTAGGTTCACCTGCCAACAGAGGAGATCAGATGACGACTGCAACCCATGATTCTCATGGACATTTTGGAGAACCGGTGCTAGCCGACGCCCGTCAGCTCCATTCCGATCATCCCCCGGTCTCACCGGGCGAAATCGCGATCGGTGTGGTGATCGGACGACTGTCGGAGTTCTTCGACTTCTTCGTCTTCGGCATCGCCTCCGTGCTGGTCTTTCCGGCGGCCTTCTTCCCCGAGCTGCCGCCCCTGCAGGCGACACTCTACTCTTTCGCCATCTTCTCGCTGGCCTTCGTCGCCCGCCCCATCGGTACGCTGTTGTTCCGTGCCATCCACAACTTCTATGGACGGGGCACCAAGCTGACCATCGCCCTGTTCGGCCTCGGCACCTCCACGGCCGGTATCGCCTTTCTGCCCGGCCACGCCGCCATCGGCGACACCGCCGTGGTGCTGCTGGCGCTGTTCCGCATCGCCCAGGGCCTGTCGCTGGGCGGTACCGCCGACGGCCTGCCCTCGCTGCTGGCGCTCAACGCGCCGGAAGGCAAGCGCGGCTGGTACGCCATGATTCCGCAGCTGGGCGCTCCGCTGGGCTTCACGCTCGCCGCCTCGCTGTTCGCCTTCGTGTTCATGAACCTGTCGACCGCCGACTTCGTGTCCTGGGGCTGGCGCTACCCGTTCTACGTGGCCTTTGCGATCAACGTGGTGGCCCTGTTCGCCCGCCTGCGCCTGGTGGCGACGCCGGAATTCACCGAGCTGCTCAAGACGCGCCAGCTCAATCCCGCCCCGCTGGCCGAGCTGCTGACCCGCCAGGGCGGCAACATCGTGCTGGCCGGCCTGGCCCCGCTGGCCAGCTATGCGCTGTTCCACCTCGTGACGGTGTTCCCGCTGTCCTGGGCCCTGCTGTTCAGCGAACTGCCGGTCACCAACATCCTGCTCGTGCAGATCATCGGCGCGGTGCTGGCCGTGGGCACCATGCTGGTGTCGGGCCTGATCGCCGACCGCATCGGCCGCCGCTGGACGCTGGCCGTCGGCGCCATCCTGATCGCCATGTACAGCGGCTCGATCCCGGTGCTGCTCAACGGCAGCGCCGGCGGCGCCTACGCCTTCATCATCATCGGCTTCGCGTTGCTGGGCTTCACCCACGCGCAGTCCGCTGGCGCCATCAACTCGGTGTTCGGCACGCGCTACCGCTACAGCGGCGCGGTCTACACCTCGGACCTGGCCTGGCTGTTCGGTGCCGGCTTCGCCCCGCTGGTGGCGCTGAGCCTGACCGCGACCTTTGGTGTCGCCCTGGTCGGCCTCTACCTGGCCTCGGCGGCCGCCGCCACGCTGATCGTGCTGGCGATCAATCGCAGCATGACGCTGAAGGACTGATCGCGCCGCAAACCTGAGAGACACCGCGGGTCACGACCCGCCCTACGGGGTTCACCCGCAGGGCGGTGCCGACCGAGCCGCCTGCCCAGGCCGTTCCGCTCCCGATCAGTTCGGGGACGGAACGGCCTTTTTGCTGGGCGACTCGCCGTCGTCGGTGACCAGCGTCGGCGGCAGCAGCTCGTACATCACCGGCGTAACCAGGCGTCCCACCAGCGTCGAGCTGACCAGGCCGCCGATGATCACCCAGGCCAGCGGCGAGTAGAGACCCGAGCCCTGCAAGGCCAGCGGCAGCATGCCGCCGATCGCGGTGGCCGAGGTCAGCAGGATCGGCAGAAAGCGGATCTCCCCTGCCCGCGTCACCGCCTCGCGCACCGACAGGCCCTCGCGGCGCAGCTGATCGGTGAAGTCCACGAGCAGGATCGAGTTCTTGATCTCGATGCCAATCAGCGCGATGAAGCCGATCATGGCCGTGAACGACAGCGAATACCCGCTCAGGAACAGGGCGATCAGCCCGCCCATGGCACCCAGCGGCACCACCGCGGCGACGATCAACGTGCTGCGCAGGCTGCCGAACTCGAGCACCAGCACCGCCAGGATGCCCAGCGCCGCCACCAGCAGGGCCGTACCGAAGCCGGCGAAGCTGTCCTGGCTGCTTTCCACCTCGCCGCCCACGTGCAGGCGGTAGCCGTCGGGCAGCAGGCGCTGGCGCTCGATCTCGGCGACCAGCGCGCGCGTCAGCTTCTGCACGTTGTAGCCGTCGTCCACGTGAGCGCTCAGCGTCACCGAGCGCTCGCGCTCGTAGCGGTCGATGCTGGCCGCCGCCGACACCAGCACCGGCTCGGCCAGCTGCGACAGTGGCACCTGCCCGCCTTCACGCGTGGCCACGTGCAGGCCGTCCAGCGCGTCGAGTCCGGCGCGATGCGCCATCGGCGCGCGCAGCACCACGGGATAGCTCTCGCCGTCCTCGCGGCGATAGTCGCCGGCCACGAGACCGCCGACGGCCAGCTGGGCGACGCGATCGAGTGCCGGTGGCGACACGCCCAGCAGCGCGGCACGCTGCGCGTCGACCTTGAGCTGCAGGTCCATGCGCCCCAGCTGCATGGGGTTGTCGACGTCGCGCAGGCCCGGCGTCCTGCGCATCAGCGCTTCGACGTCGCCGGCCAGGCGATCGAGCCGCTTGAGGTCGCCGCCGATGATGCGCAGTTCCACGGGCGCATCGACGCCGGGACCGTTCTCGAACTCCTTGACCACGATGTCGGCGCCCGGAATCTGGTCGTAGCGCTCGCGCAGGCGGTTGTAGAAATCCGGCGTGCTGTGCGGGTCGAAGCCCTTGAGCTGCACGAACAGCTCGGCGTAGCGCGCCGAAGTCTCGCGCTGCATGAGGTTGTAGTAGATGCGCGGATTGCCGCGCCCGACGTTGCTCATCACGTGCGCAATCTCGGGCCGCGCCATGAGATCGGCCTCGACCTCGTTCATGACCGCCTCGGTGCGCGCCAGGCTGCTGCCCTCGGGCAGTTCGATCTGGACGAGGAACTGCTCGGCGTCGGCCTTGGCGAACACCGTCAGGCCGATCACCGGCACCAGCGCCACGCTGGCCAGCACCAGCACGGCGGACGCCGCCAGCGTGGCCTTGGGCCGAGCCAACGCGCGGCGCAGCAGCGGCGCGTAGATGCCGTGGATGAAGCCCATGAGCGCCTGCAGCACGCGATTGCCCTCGGGATGGGTCTCGCGCTCCAGCACGCGGCTGGCCACGAAAGGCACCACGAACAACGCCACGAACAGCGAGGCCAGCACGGTCAGCGTCACCGCCATCGGCAGTGAGCGGATGAAGCGTCCGGCATTGCCGGGCAAGGCCGCCAGCGGCGCAAACGCCAGCAGCAGCACCACCGTGCAACCCAGCACGGCCAGCGCGATCTGCTGGGTCGCCAGCACCGAGGCCTGCATGCGGCTATAGCCTTCGCGCAGGTAGCGCGCGATGTTCTCGACCACCACGATGGCGTCGTCCACGAGCAGGCCCAGGGCGATGACGAAGCCGGCGATCGACAGCTGGTTCAGCGAAAAGCCCAGCGCATTGAGCGCCGCCAGGCCCACCGCGAGCGACAGCGGAATCGACACCATGACGATGCCGGCCGCGCGCAGGCCCAGCGGCAGCAGCGTGATCGCGACCAGGCCGATGGCGATGGCAAAGTCCACGCCCAGGCGCGACAGGCGCTTGGCGACGTTGTCGGACTGGCGAAAAGCCAGCTCCAGCTCCACGCCGGGCGGCAGCTGCCTGCGGAAGGATTCGAGCTGCGCCTCGATGGCGGACTGCACCTCGAAGATGTTGCGGTCGGACTGCTGCTGGGCAGTGACGAACACCGCGCGGCGACCGTCGTAGCGGCCCAGGTATTCCTCGGGCTGGTACTGCCAGCTGACGTCGGCCACGTCACCGAGCCGCAGCACGCGGCCGTCGCCGGCGGCGACGACGGTATCGGCCAGCTCGGCCACCGATTCATAGGCGCCGCTGGTCTTGAGATTAAAGCGGCGATCGCCGGCTTCGATGGCGCCGGCCGGCACTTCGCGGTTCTCGGCATCGACCGCATCGAACACGGTGTCGGCCGACAGCCCGGCGCGCGCCAGGCGATCCAGGTCCAGCGCCACGCGCAGCTCGCGGCCCGGATAAGCCCAGGCCTCGGCCTCGCTGACGCCGGGCACGGTCTCGAAACGATCCTGCAGGTCTTCGGCAAGATCGGCCAGACGGCCCCAGTTGGCCTGGTCGGAGACCAGCGCCACCTGCACGATGTTGACGCCGCTGGGATCGAGCTGCTCCACCTCGAGCTTCTGCAGGCCGCTGGGCAGCTGCGAGCGCAGCGCATCGACCTCGCGCACCACCTCGTCGTGCTTGCGATCGGTGTCGACGCCGTCGTCGCACTCCACCACCAGCTGCATCACGCCGTCGGTCGAGGTCGAGCGCAGCTCGT
>JALRLM010000506.1 GCA_023254435.1 Hydrocarboniphaga sp. | reverse complement strand
AACTTCTCAGCTGTAAGCTCCGAGCATCGATCTGCTGGAGATCTCCTGCTGCTCACAGTTGCTCCCGACCAGCTACACCTGGCGGTCGATTGTGAGCACAGCTTTATCCACGCGGATGCTCGTCTGGGTCGCCCCAGAAGGCACCGGCGGGCCCAATTACGCCAATATGTAGGCACCCCATGCAGGCGACGGCGTCGTTGCGACGCCCGACCCCAAGAATTTGAAAGCCGAGCGAGAAAGCGAATGAAAGCACTGGTAAGCGTGAAGCGAGTGGTGGACTACAACGTCCGCGTGCAGGTGAAGTCGGATGGGACGGGCGTGGTGACGGAGGGTGTGAAGCACTCGATGAACCCGTTCGACGAAATCGCGATGGAAGAAGCGGTCCGTCTGAAGGAGAAAGGCAAGATCAGCGAGATCGTCGCCATCACCATCGGCGGGGCGAAGAACGAAGAGACGTTGCGCAGCGCGCTGGCCTTCGGAGCCGACCGCGCCATTCACATCAAGGAAGAAGGCGAAGTGCAGCCGCTGACGGCCGCGCGTGCCTTCGCTGCCGCGCTCAAGAAGGAAGGCGCCGACGTGTTCCTGGCCGGCAAGCAGGCCATCGACGACGACGCCAACCAGACCGGCCAGATGGTCGCCGCGCTGCTGGACATCGCCCAGGCCACGTTCGCCAGCAAGGTGGAGCTGGAAGCCGGCAAGGCCAAGGTCACGCGCGAAGTGGACGCCGGCCTGGAGACGCTGGAAGTGGATCTGCCGGCGGTGATCACCACCGACCTGCGCCTCAACGAGCCGCGCTACCTGAAGCTGCCGGACATCATGAAGGCCAAGAAGAAGCCGATCGAAGTGGTCAGCTTCGCCGACCTGGGCGTCGAAAAGGCCGCCACCCTGAGCACCACCAAGACCTCGGCACCGCCCAAGCGCAGCAAGGGCATCGTCGTGAAGTCGGTGGACGAACTGGTGTCCGCGCTCAAGGGCAAGGGCCTGCTGTAGAAACCTCGCCCAAGCTACTGCGCTCGGCATCTCGCACGAGGGCGGTGCTCGGAATCCTCACGTACGGCTCGTACGCTCCGGTTCCTCCGCTCCGTCCTCGTCCGACCTGCCATCGCTCGCAACGCTTGAACGACGTTTCCTGAACTGAAAGAGAGAAAGCATGAGCAAGATTCTGGTGATCGGCGAAATCGCCGACGGCAAGTTGAACGCAGGCGTGGCCAAGGTCGTGGCCTGCGCCCAGCAGATCGGTGGCGAGATCGTGGTGGCCCTGCTGGGCGCCGACGTCGCCGGCCCCGCGGCCGAAGCCGCTAAGCTCGACGGCGTGAGCAAGGTGCTCAAGGTCGAACGCGCCGAGAACGCGCACATCCTGGCGGCCACCTACGCCCCGCAGATCGTCGAACTGGCGGCCGGCTACAGCCACGTACTGTTCCCGGGCACCTCGTTCGGCAAGGACACCGCCCCGCGCGTCGCCGCCAAGCTGGGCGTGCAGCAGGTGTCGGACGTGATGGTCGCGCACAGCGCCACCTCGTTCGACCGCCCGACCTACGCCGGCAACGCCATCGTCACCGTGGAAGCGCCGGCCGCCCCGGCCATCGTCGCCACCGTGCGTCTGGCATCGTTCACGGCCGTGGGCAGCAGCGGCAGCGCCGCCGTCGAATCGGCCAGCACGTCCACCGCGCTGCCGACGCACACGCGCTTCGTCAGCATGGAGGCGCAGAAGTCCGAGCGCCCCGACCTGCAGGCCGCCGCCAAGGTGGTGTCGGGCGGTCGTGCGCTGGGCAGCAGCGAGAACTTCAAGGTCATCTACGACTTCGCCGACAAGATCGGCGCCGCCGTGGGCGCCAGCCGCGCGGCCGTGGATTCGGGCTACGTGCCGAACGACATGCAGGTGGGGCAGACCGGCAAGATCATCGCGCCGGAGTTGTATTTCGCGATCGGCATCTCGGGTGCGATCCAGCATCTGGCGGGCATCAAGGACGCGCGCACCATCGTGGCGATCAACAAGGACGCCGAAGCGCCGATCTTCGAAGTGGCCGATTTCGGCCTCGTCGGCGATCTGTTCCAGGTTGTGCCGGAGCTGCAGGGCAAGGTGTAGTTGATGCAGCGCTCGAATTCGGGCGCTCAAGTTGTTGGCAACACGGCCGAAATGGTGAAAGTCATTTCGGCCGTGTCGTTTTCGCGGTTTGGTAAGATCGCTGTCTCAGGCATGGATGCCGTCCGGGCGGGTAGGGCAAATAACCGACAACCGTTGAAACCCACGGTGCGGACCCTTTATCGGCCAGAAGCTTGCATGGAACGCCACGCCTGATTGACTGAAACACTCAGGTTCGTTTTGTGACCGAACTCAGGCGGTTACGAAGCGATAGTGGTCCCTTGCCGCTCGAACTCGAATTCAATGTTCACCATTTCCTTCCGGTCGATCCTGTCGATCGCCTGCGGTTTGCTGTCGCTGGCGGCGCAAGCCCAGGAGCTGCAACCTGCCGTGGACGTGGCGATGCCCGCGCTCAGGCTGGCGACGCGGCTCGAATTCCACCCGAACGAGGTCGATGCGCCGTCGCCTTCGACGCCGGGCGTGCAGCTGGCCGAGGCCGACGACATCGGCAGCAGCGTGGCCGAGCTGCTCGTGGTCCCCACGGCCGATGCGATGGTAGGAACGCGCTACCGCCTCGGAGGGGATTCGGAGACCGATATCGATTGCTCGGCGCTGGTACAGATGGCGTATCGCGAAGCCGGTGTCGAACTGCCGCGCACCACGGGTGATCTGGTCAAGCTCGGCGAAAAGGTCGATCGCAGCGACCTGCGTCCCGGCGACCTGCTGTTCTACCGCTGGAGCAAGCGCCGGCTGCATGTGGCGGTCTACGCCGGCAACGGCGAAATCGTGCACGCCTCGCCCAACGCACAGCAGGTGACGCGCACGCGGCTCAACAATGACTGGAATCGTCGTCTGGTGTCGGTGCGCCGCCTGATCTAGCCGGGCTTCACGGTTGCCGGAACGGCGCCGCGTCGTCGGTGTCAGAATGCGCGACGCCCTGCGCCCCGCAAGGCAATGCCACCATCGCCGGGTTGCCTCTTGTTCCGTTCCTTCTCGTTTCCACGTCGAGTTTCGCCTTCCCCGCTGCGCAAGAGCCTGCTGATCGCGGCCCTGGGCTCGTTCGCCGCTCCGGCCTTCGCGATCTTCTCCGACCCGTCGGCGCCCGTGCCGCTCAAGGCCGCCGCCAATCCCGTGTCCGAAGCGCCGCATCTGATTCCCGACAGCTGTGCCCAGCCCGTGTATCCGCCCGAGGCCTTCGCCGCCGGCACCACGGGATCGGTGCTGCTCAAGATCGCGGTGACGGCCGATGGACGTTCCGAGCGCGTCGATGTGAGCAAGACGTCCGGCAACGCGCAGCTCGACGCTGCCGCGGTCGAGGCCATGCGCCAGTGCCGTTTCAGCCCCGCCACCAAGAACGGCGCCGCCGTGGCCAGCGCCCACGTGCTGCGCTACACCTTTCGCATCGACGACTCCACGCCCGAGCAGATCGCGGCGCGAGCGCGACTCAAGGCCATCATCGAGGTGCAGGGTATGGCGAGCCGCGTCGAGACCGTGACCGGCCAGTGCGGCAAGCTCGAAGGCCTCGTCGCCGACAATGCGCGTCAGGCCGCCAGGCAATGGCAGGAGCGCAACGGCGGCATCGTGAAGCAGGCCAACGCCTTGCAGAACGCGGTGCTGGCCGAGTTGCGCCAGCAGAGCGACGACGCGAAGGCGGCCGAGCAGAAGGACGCCAATTCCCGCAAGGCGATGCAGAAGCTGGCCGACGACGCGGCTGCCGCCGAACTGGCCAGTCTCGAGAGCGTGGGCGACGAGAAGGACGAGCACTGCCAGCTGTTCAACAGCCGCACCATGGGCGGCGAGTTCGACCTGCGCCAGGTGATTCCCGAGAGCGTGCAGCTGATCGAGGCGGCATCCGCCGCGCCGCGCAAGCCTTAATCGACGAAGCGCACGCGCTTTTCCCAGATCGCCAGAACCACGCAGCCGTCGACGCTGTGCACGTGGTGGTCGGTGCCGGGCGTCTGCACCATCAGCGTGCCGGCCTTGTGCGTGCCTCGCTCGTCGGTCTGGCTGCCCGACAGCACCAGGATGTGCTCGAAGCCCTGATGGTGATGCGCGGGCGCGTGTGCGCCGGGCTCGTAGCGCAGCAGCATCGCCGCCGGCCCGCTGCCCGCTGTCTCGTAGATCGGGTAGCAGTCGATGCCGGTGTGGAACGGCTGCCAGCCGTCCGCGGGCAGTTCACTGCCGAGTCCGAACAGGCCCTTCATGACGATCGGATTCATCGTGTTCCATCGTGGTCGATCGAGCTGACACGATGCAACAGCCGCGCCGCCATGCTCACGCCAGCGCGGCGAGCAGTGCCTCCGAACTCGACACCGCGCCGAATACGCCGCCCTGCATCTTGATCATCTGCTGTGCGGCGAGATGATTGTCGTAGTCGGTGGCGCCGCAGCAGTCGTGCAGCAGCACGCACTCGAAGCCGCGATCGTTGCCTTCGCGCATCGTGGTGTGCACGCAGACGTCGGTGGTGATGCCGGTCAGCACGATGTTGTCGATGCCTTTCACGCGCAGCATCAGCTCCAGGTCGGTGGCGCAGAAGCTGCCCTTGCCGGGCTTGTCGATGATGGGCTCGCCGGGCAGCGGATAAAGCTCGGGGATGATGTCCCAGCCCGCTTCGCCGCGCACCAGGATGCGCCCGCAAGGCCCGGGGTCGCCGATGCCGGCGCCGATCTGCTGCGAGCGCCAGCGCTTGTTGGCGGGCAAGTCGGACAGATCGGGCCGATGGCCTTCGCGCGTGTGGATGATGTGAAAGCCCAGTTCCCTGAAGCGCGTCAGCACGCGCTTGATCGGCTCGATGGGCGCCCGTGTCAGCGACAGGTCGTAGCCCATCTTGTCGACGTAGCCGCCCACGCCGCAGAAATCGGTCTGCATGTCGATGATGACCAGCGCGGTGTTCTGCGGGCGCAGGTCGCCGTTGTAGGGCCAGCGGTAGGGCTCGGCATCGATGGTTCGTTCGCTCATGCGCGCGTTCTCCTTGCGTTGGTGAGGTTGCTGCAACAAGTGCGCCTCACTGGATGATCCACTTGACCATGGCCTGGGCGACGTCCTCGTCCATGCCGTCGATGCCGAACTTGTTGCGCCAGATCTGGTACTCCACGCCGGCCTGGACGTTGCCGGGCTTGCCGAAGATCGAGCCCACGTCGATCAAAAAGCGCGGCGCGGTGATGATGTTGTCCTGGTAGCTGCCGCCGGGCGTCTTGGGATCTTCGCCCCAGGCGTAGTCGAAGAAGCCCTCGAACGAAAACGCCACGCCGCCGAGCGTGAACGGTGCGCCCCAGGCCAGCGTGATCTGCTGGCCGGTCTTGAGCGCCGAACTCTGCGCATTGCGCAGATACCAGTTGAACTGGAAGAACTGGAAGCCCGGAATCTTGAGATCGGCGGCCAGGCCGTAGAGATAGGTCTGCTCCACGCCGTTACCCGGAATTTCCACCGTCGTCGTGATCAGGAAATCGACGATGGGCCCGAACGCCAGGTTGGTGCCGGTCATCTTGCCGAAGGACAGTCGCGGCGACAGTTCGGCGTAGTAGGCGCCCGTGCCTTTCCCGCTGCTGGCGAACATGTCGCCCTGGCGATCGGGATTGGTGATATCGACGAAGAAGAAGTTGTCGCCGTACTTCCAGGCATCGAAGTGCTCGATGGTGATGATGCTGGCCTTATCGTCGTGCACGTAGCCGCTGAAATCGTCGTTGAAGTCGGCGTAGGTGGTGCCGTAGAGGTACTGCACGTTGGTGCTGCCGAACAGCGCGGTGGCGGCCCTTGCGGGCAAGGCGGCGAACAGCAGGCCGGCGAACACGATGGGCGCGATGGTGGCGCGGGGCGAGAAGAACATGGGAAGGCTCCTGAGACTGGGCAAAGCGAGCCCGTCACCTCGCCAAGGGCGAAGCGCGGGCACTGCACGGATGGGAAAAAGCTCTGGCGCGCGGGGTTCGGTGCGCGTTCTGTGGTGAGGCGAGTCGCGGTCTACAGCGCGGCTTCGCCGCCCGGCACTGCGTCCTGCGGGCGTGGTCGCACCGTGGCCGGCAGGGTCTGCCGCGCACAGCCGTAGAGCACCGCGGCGACACCCAGATAGCTCAGCGCCACCATTGGCGTCTTCATCACGCCGATGGCTTCGCTATGCATGAAGCCGAAGAAGGTCAGCACCGCACCGGCGACGGCGAAGCCCGCGGCCTTGGCGAAAGCGCGATCGATGATGCAGGCCGCGATGGCCGCCAGGATCAGGCTGCCCAGGATCGCACCGCCACCGAGCAGTTCCAGCCCGTGATAGAGCACGCCGACGCCGGCGAGCTTGTCCAGGCCCACCGTTGCGGCGTTGGTGCCGGCCGCGCCCAGCGCGTTGTCGATCATCAGCTTGCCCCAGCCGGCGACCTGCGGAATCAGCGACAGGATCACCGCCGGTGCGTGGCTCTTGGGCACTTCCTGGAAGGCCTGAGCGCCGATCAGCATGCCGAG
>JALRLM010000410.1 GCA_023254435.1 Hydrocarboniphaga sp. | reverse complement strand
ACATCTGGCCAGTCTTCAAGCTTAGGTGGCTCGAGAACCGCAGGGCCTGATCCATCGAGTTCGAATTCGACGTGACGAGTCGCCGCACAGTTAGGAATCATCGCGACCGGTAGTGAGGCTGCGTGCGTTGGGTAAGTATTGATTTTGACATCCACAACGGTTGTTAAGCCGCCCAGACCTTGTGCACCGATGCCGAGATCGTTAACGCGGTTGTAAATCTCAAGACGAAGCTCTTCGATCTCATCTTTTGGGCCGCGCTCTTGAATTTCATGCATGTCGATGTGCGACATCAGTGATTCTTTGGCGAGCAGCATGGCTTTCTCAGCGGTACCGCCAATACCAATACCTAAGATACCCGGCGGACACCAACCGGCGCCCATGGTGGGTAAGGTCTTAACCACCCAGTCGACCAAACTGTCGCTTGGATTCATCACGGTGAACTTTGATTTGTTTTCAGAGCCGCCGCCTTTGGCTGCTAAACCGATCTCAACTTTATTGCCTGGTACCAGCTCGTGATAAATGATCGCTGGAGTGTTATCGCGAGTATTCACACGCTTACCGATCGGTGGATTCACCATAGAGGCGCGTAGTTTGTTATCGGGGTGCAAATATGCCTGACGCACGCCTTCATTAATCATGTCGTTTAGTGACATATTGCCTTCAAAGCGGCATTCCATACCAATCTTTACAAACGCAACTACGGCACCTGTATCTTGGCAGATCGGGCGATGACCTTCTGCACACATGCGTGAGTTAGTGATGATCTGCGCTAAGGCATCTTTTGCAGCAGGTGATTGCTCACGATCGAGGGAACCGAGATGAGCAGCGTATCGCCGGGGCCGACCAGGTAACGATAGTCCTTGGTCGTCGTGATGCTGGAGGGAAACAGATCGGTAGGAGTGCCATCGATCGCGGCGAGCTTGGCTTGCTGGGCGATGAGGTCGGGCGTTACCGGAATCACCGAGATCGAATCAGGCTCGATCGACTTGCTGGAATAGGGGGCGGTCATGCCCGCGCAACCGGACAAAATGGCAACGGCGCTGCCCAGCGAGAGCGTCCTGATCAGCTTCGAGTGATTCATGTTTCGGATCCGTCGATTTGATTGTGCTTGTTGAGATGTGCCGACAGCCGTCGCCACGCAGAAACGTTCCCGCCCACAACGTGAGCTCGGGAGTCCACCAAAGGTTAAATGCACGTCCCGCCGACTCAGATCGAGTCGTCTTTACTTTTACGCGGATACCCGCGTTGCAGCCGCCTCTCTGCTAATGGCTAGCGCTTTCTCAAAACGCCCCAAAATGGCGTCTTGCCCCAAGTTATGCTCCGCAAACTCCCTGGCGCGCACTCCATAGTAGATTCTATTTTCCGCGCTTGCCGCCATAGCATGCAGTGCCTCGATGAAGGCTTCCAGATCTTCGGGAGGAATCGCAATTCCTGTTGACGCTCCTACAATCACGTCCCACAACTCGGTTCCCTTATCGGCGGTGGCGATTGTCGGACGTCCTGCAGCCAGAATATTGGTCAGCTTCGACGGCATCACCAAGTCAGCAGCATCGGATTTCTGTATGACCAAATGAATATCGGCCGAGCCCAGCATTTCATTGAGCCGCTCGATCGGCTGAAGAGGCATGAACGTCATGTTGCGCAAGTTACGTGCCCTGGCGGCATCTTGAAGTGCTTCAGCGTCCGAGCCGGTGCCTACCATCACAAAGTGAAAGCGTAAGTCGTCGAGTAGACGCTCCGCCGCATCCAATACCAGTGGCAATCCTTGCTTGTTTCCCATGGCGCCCGCGTACATCACGAGCAGGCCCGGCTCGTTGATTCCTAACGAGGCCCGAAACGGTGTCGCCTTGTCGATCGGCTGGATATTGTTGAGGTCGCTCCAGTTCGGGAGGTGCAGCACCTTGCTGGGGTCCGCGCCTTTCGCTACCAGCCGTTTGCACATGCTGGGCGTAATCGACGAAGCGTGATCCGCCGATTGAATCAGTTTGCGCTCAATGCCCAGCAGCAGGGTCGCCAGGAAGCGCCCGCGCAGCATATTGAGCTTCAAGGCGGCATCTACCTGGAAGTCCTGAATGTGGTAGATCCACGGGGTGCCGAAGAAAAGTCGGCCTAGAGCGCCCCATATGCCCGAGAACAGCGGGGGACAGATACAGATGGTGATATCTGCCCGCTCTTGCCGGAAAAAGAACTGCTTTAAGAAAATGGCCCCACTGCTGCAGAAGATGGTCAGATCGACCAGCATGCGCTTCAACGAGGACACTTTCCCGTCCCGAGGGATGTAGTGCGGTACGCGCTGGATCTCGACGCCTTGCCATTGCTCCTTGAGGAATCGGGTGCGCGAATAGCCCGAAAGCTTCCACTCAGGGTAGTACGGGAATCCGGTAACAACCGTAACTGCATGGCCATGCTTGACCAGCCAAGCTGCCAGCTCTCCCGTGTATTTGCCGATTCCCGTTTTTTCAGGATAAAAGTTGCCGGTATAAATCCTGATTTTCATCGGCAATAAGGGCAAGCTCTCAGGACATGATCGGAAAACGACATCCGTTCAGTATGCGCCTTTTCGATTGAAGGGAACGGTAACGGTCTCAATCAAATACCACAAATCTTTCCACAAGGACCATTCCCTTGCATAGCGGACGGCATGCTCGAACTGCTCGTCGTAGGGGTGGTCACTGCGGAAGTACAGCTGCCACGGACCGGTCAGGCCGGGGCGCAGGCGCTTGTAGAGCCGGAAGTAGGAGCCCCAGCGATCGCGCTCATCCACCGCGATGGGGCGAGGGCCAACCAGGCTCATTTCGCCGATCAGCACATTAAAGAGCTGGGGAAGTTCGTCGAGCGAGGTTTTTCTGAGGATTCGACCGATGCGCGTGATGCGGGGATCGTTGCGCAGCTTGAAGTATTGGGCGTACTCGGCTTGTGCAGCCGGATCCGTGGCCAGGATGCGCTCTAGCATCTCCTCTGCATTGGGAACCATGGTGCGGAACTTCCAGCAACGGAAAAGCCGCCCGTGCTGACCGACGCGGCGCTGGTTGTAGAGGGCCGGGCCTTTTTCGAGCTTGATCGCGATATAGATGAACAGATATATCGGCGACAGTAGGCAGATGATGAACAGCGAGCCCAGCACGTCGATCGAGCGTTTGACGAAGTCGTTGGGGACTGGCGACGAGTCGGCTTCTTCGCCGATCAGGTCGATATCCTCGCCAAGCTCGGCCTTGTTGAGGCAGCCATAGCGATCGCAGAACAGATAAAGATGCTGGTCGCGGTCATCGACCAGGGTCGACAAGTCGATTTCCATGCCCAGGGTGCCGAGCGCGGAACTGCGTACGACCTGCGCCTCCAACGCCAGAACCAGGGCGAGGTCATGGCGGAGCTGGCGCTGCCGAGGGGAGAGCGAAGCGCGCCCCGTCATTGGCTTGAGCAATAGATGCTCGACTGCCCCGGTCAATCCCGCCAGCGTTCCGCTGCTGTGCAGGAAGTCATTGCGGCGCGCAATGGCCCGATCGGCCAGTTCGGCGGCCGACACGGCAGAGCGATGGCCGGCCAGCTCCTCTTCGGCTACGGCACAAACGGCCTCGAACCGCTTGGCAACGTCAACACTTCCCGGCGCGAAGGAAAGGGCGTCGTAGATCAGCGCCAGATCGAACAGGATGGAGTCGATCTGTGAGGCTGGAATGAACAGGCCGGCGCGATAAGTCTGGCTCAGCCCGGCTTCGTGCACGCGCAGCCGCACGTAGTGCAGCAGCTTGTCGGATGCGGAATGAACCGCCAGAACCTGCGTACGCGGATGCATGGAAGGGGGAAATAAACCCTGAGGAGCCAAAAATAGGCGTTTCTTGTTCTGGTGCCCGGACGCAGACTGGACGGACGCGTCAGGTGCGATGCATCAATACTACAGTGCGCAGGAAAATTCTTACATCGAGCGAAACGCTCGCATGTTCGATGTACGAGCGATCCAGGGCTAGGCGGCGGCGCAGATCGTTCTCGCCTTCGACCCACCACAAGCCGGTCAGGCCCGGGCGAATCGACAGACTGTGCCGGGCCGAGCGGCCACTGCCGATCAGCTCTTCCTGAGTCAGCGGGCGCGGGCCGACCAGATTCATGTCGCCACGCAGCACATTGAAGATCAGCGGCAGGCGATCAAGCCGTGTTCTGGCCAGCATTCGACCGAAGGAGTCCGACGGAACGGACTTGTGATGCGCGCCCTGGTCGATGGCGCGCAGCGAATCCGGCGGCATGGTCCGGAAGTAGTAACAGGTGAATGGCTTTCCATGCAGGCCCAACCGCTTGCGGCGGATCAGCACGGGGCGCCCCTGATTGGCGAGAACCAGCGACACCACGATCAGAACAGGCAGAGCGAGTGCCAGGGCAATCATGGCGGCAACGAAGCCGGCCGGACGCTTGAGATGCCAGTAGAGTCCCGAGGGGAGGGCAAAGTCGCTTCCACGATCGGAGGGCTCCGCCGTTTTTTCGATCGTCACCGAGCCAGCCGGAGGCTCGGAACGCGTAACCGAAGGCGCGTAGATCGATTCGTCACCGCCAGCCATCGTCAATACCTCACTTCCTGTAGGCCCCGTTCAAAACCGGGGTTATCACCCGGAAACCAAGTTCCGTGCCAATGGAATGCAGGACGTCCTGTCCTAACCCTTGGCTTCGGGGCGAAACGGTAACCCGTTGGCGCCAATGCTGATATGAAGTACCACACAATTGTGACATGACCGCGCCACCATCCACGGTAAGTCGATTTGTTGTGTTCAGAACTTATATCGGCCGAAGCTGCATGGCAGCTGACTGGAAGGTAAGTTAGGGGTTCGGCGCCCATCGATAGTTGCTTTGCCCGGTCAGCGTCGTTTGCACCGCAGCCCATCGCGCTTCATCATCGTGCCGGCATCCTCTCAAGGGCCGAGTCAACACGTGTTTAATAAAATTGCGGTTATCTGCACGGGAAACATCTGCCGTAGTCCGATGGGGGAGGCCCTTCTGAGGGTTCGAGCCCCATCACTGAAGGTGATCTCTGCGGGGACGGGAGCAATGGTGGGTTGGGGCGCGGACCCCAAGTCGATCGAACTGATGCACGAGAAGGGTATCGACATCGAGTCTCACCGGGCCCAGCAGCTGTCGCGCAATATCCTGGCCGACATGGATCTGGTGCTGACCCTGGATCAGACCCATAGTGACTGGATCAACGCCCGCTATCCGGAATACCGCGGCAAGGTTCACAAGATTTTGCGCTGGAAGGGCAACATCGATGTGCCCGACCCCTACAAGCTGCCGCGCGAGGCTTTCATCGAGGCCTACGATATGATCGATGGTGGCGTCGATGCTTGGCTCAAGAAGCTGATCTAGGCTGCTCTATAATGGCGACCCTTTTCGGGTCTGCTGCAGATGAACCCCAAGCTTTACCTTGTGACCTACGGTTGCCAGATGAACGAGTACGACTCGTCCAAGATGGCGGACGTTCTGGCGAAATCCCATGGCTTTGAGCGCACTTCGGTGCCCGAAGAGGCCGACGTGCTGCTGCTCAACACCTGCTCCGTGCGCGAAAAAGCGCAGGAGAAGGTGTTTTCGGAGCTGGGGCGCTGGCGCGAATGGAAGCAGGCTCGGCCTGGCCGGGTGATCGGCGTCGGTGGGTGCGTCGCCAGCCAGGAGGGCGAGCAGATCGCCAGTCGGGCGCCGCACGTGGACCTGGTTTTCGGTCCGCAGACGCTGCATCGCCTGCCGGAGTTGCTGGAGCAGAATCGCCAGACGGCGCGCCCGGCGGTGGACATCAGCTTCCCCGAGATCGAAAAGTTCGACCGCCTGCCCGAGCCGCGGGCCGAGGGCCCGACGGCCTTCGTTTCGATCATGGAGGGCTGCTCCAAGTACTGCACTTTCTGCATCGTGCCGTACACGCGTGGCGCCGAAGTCAGCCGGCCGCTCGACGACGTGCTGGTCGAGATTGCTCAACTGGCCGATCAGGGTGTGCGCGAGGTGACGCTGCTGGGGCAGAACGTCAACGCCTATCGTGGACGCATGGGCGACACGGCCGACGTCTGCGACCTGGCCTTGCTGATCGGCTATGTCGCCCGCATTCCGGGCATCGAGCGCATCCGTTTCACCACCTCGCATCCGGCCGAATTCACCGACGCGCTGGTCGATGCTTTCGCCGCCGAGCCCAAGCTCGCGAGCTACCTGCATCTGCCGGTGCAGTCAGGCAGCAACCGCATCTTGGGCATGATGAAGCGTGGCTACACGCGCGAGCAGTTCCTGGCCAAGATCGAGCGCATCAAGCAGGCGCGGCCTGGGCTGTCGCTGTCCACCGATTTCATCGTCGGCTTTCCGTCGGAGAGCGACGACGACTTCGCCCAGACCATGGACTTGATCGACCGCGTCGGCTTCGATGCGGCGTTCTCGTTCGTCTACAGCCCGCGCCCCGGCACGCCGGCCGCCAATCTGCGCGACAACGTGACGACCGAGATCAAGAGCGCGCGACTGCAGATTCTGCAGAACCGCATCCGTAGCTTCGACGACGCATTCAAGCAGAGCCTGGTCGGCAGCGTGCAGACGGTACTGGTGGAGCGCCCCTCGCGCCGTGGTCGTGGTCAGATGACGGGCAAGACCTCGTCGAACCGCTCGGTCAACTTCGACGCGCCTGCGCATCTGGCTGGCCAGTTCGTCGATGTGGAGGTGACCGAAATGACGACCAACTCCCTGCGCGGCCGCATCGTCGAGCAGCACGTGGTGGCCGGAGCGGCTGTCTGATGGCCGGCGAGCAGGATGCGCTGGACCTGCTGCTGGAGCCTGACGACGGTGGCCGCATCGCCAACCTGACCGGGCCTTTCGATGCGCATCTGCGCCAGATCGAGGTGCGTCTGGGCATCGAAATCCGCAACCGTGGCAACCGCTTTCGCCTCGTCGGTCGCCGTGCCGACGCCGAGAAGGCCGAGGCCGTGCTGCTGAATCTGTTCAAGCAGACCGAGGACGGCCTGGTTACGACCGAGGCCGTGCACCTGGCCATGCTCGAAGAAGGCGCCGACGGCCGCACGCGCGAAGGCGACGACACCCCGCTGGCGCAGGACGAAGTCGTGGTCCGCACCAAGCGCGGCGTGATTCGCGGACGTGGCCCGCTGCAGAAGCAGTACCTGCAGTCCATCGCCTCGCACGACCTGTCCTTCGGCATCGGCCCGGCTGGCACCGGCAAGACTTATCTGGCCGTGGCCAGCGCGGTCAACGCGCTGGAGAAGGACCGCGTGCGTCGCATCGTGCTGACGCGCCCAGCCGTGGAAGCCGGCGAGAAGCTGGGCTTCCTGCCCGGCGACATGACGCAGAAAGTCGATCCCTACCTGCGGCCGCTCTACGACGCGCTCTACGAAATGCTGGGCTTCGAGCGTGTGGCCAAGCTCATGGAGCGCTCGGTCATCGAAGTGGCGCCGCTGGCTTTCATGCGCGGCCGCACGCTCAACGAAAGCTTCATCATCCTCGACGAAGCGCAGAACACCACGACCGAGCAGATGAAGATGTTCCTGACGCGCATCGGTTTCGGCTCCTGCGCCGTGGTCACCGGCGACGTCACCCAGATCGACCTGCCGCGCCAGGACAAGAGCGGGCTCAAGCACGCCATGCGCGTGCTCGACGGCGTGCCCAAAATCAGTTTCACCTTCTTTCGCAAGGAAGACGTGGTGCGCCACCCGCTCGTGCAGGCCATCGTCCAGGCCTACGAGAATCACGAGAAGCTGGAAAAGCGAGAGTCCGAGTGAGCCGCACGCGCGCCGGCCGGCCGCAGCCTGTGCGTGCGGTGGAGCGCGAGATCCTGGTGCAGCGCGTGGTGGCGCCGGCCGGAATCCCGGCTGCGGCGACGCTACGGCGTTGGGCCGAGGCCGCGCTGGGCGGCGAGCCGGGCGACCTCTCCATCCGCATCGTCGACGACGCCGAAAGCCAGGCGCTGAACCATCAGTACCGCGGCAAGGACAAGCCCACCAACGTGCTGTCTTTCGGCGCGGATGACGACTTTTCGGGCCTGCTGGGTGATCTGGTGATCTGCGCGTCCGTGGTCGCGCGCGAGGCCGTGGAGCAGGGCAAGACCACGCGGGCGCACTGGGCGCACATGGTCGTGCATGGCTGCCTGCATTTATTAGGGTACGATCACGAAAGCGACAAAGACGCCGAACTCATGGAGAACCGGGAGCGCAGCATCCTGGCCCAGTTCGGATTCCCTGATCCCTACGAGGTCGAACACGATGCGTTGCCCTGACCGGCCCGTCGTCTCAGACCGGACCCAATGAGCGAAGAAGGCGAGAGTAGCGAACCCCCAATCAGCCGATGGCTGCGCCGCGTGGCGCATCGCCTGGCTGGTGGCCCCCAGACCCGGCAGGATCTGCTGGCCATGCTCGAGGAGGCGCGGCAGTCCAATGTCCTGGACGCCGACGCGCTCGCCATGTTCGTCGGCGTGCTGGGCACCGACGAACTGCAGGTGCGCGACATCATGGTGCCGCGCTCGCAAATGGTGGTGCTCGAGCGTGACTGGAGCCTCGATCAGCTGTTGCCACTGGTCGTCGAATCGGGCCATTCGCGCTTCCCGGTGATCGGTGACAGTCGCGACGAGATCCTCGGCGTTCTGCTGGCCAAGGATCTGCTGCGCTTCTCGCCCGGCGTGCCCGGGCCCGATGCCAACGAATTCGACATGCAGGGCTTTCTGCGCCCGGCCGCGTTCGTGCCCGAGTCCAAGCGCGTCAACGTGCTGCTCAAGGACTTCAAGCGTGGTCGCAGCCACATGGCCATCGTCGTCGACGAGTACGGCGGCGTTGCCGGCCTGGTGACGATCGAGGACGTGCTCGAGCAGATCGTCGGCGAGATCGACGACGAGTACGACGACGCCGAAACCGCTGTCATTCTCAAGCAGGACGACCGTCGCTTCGTGGTCAACGGCCTGGCGACCGTCGAGGAGTTCAATCGCTACTTCGGCAGCAATTTCTCAACCGAAGACTTCGACACCATCGGCGGGCTCGTCGTGCACCGTTTCGGGCACATGCCCAAGCGTGGCGAGAGCGTGAAGATCGACAGGTTCAGCTTCAACGTCCAGCGTGCCGACAATCGCCGCGTGCAGCAGTTGCAGGTCACGGTTTCGGGCGAATAAATGCGGGCTCTGCGTGCGCTGCGGGCGGGGTGGCTGCTCGCCGGCTTGCTGGCTGGCCCGGCGGTTGCGCAGTTATCGCCGCCTGTAGAGCCTGCCAGTGGACCGGCTCCGCAGGTCAGCCTGTTGACGTTCTCGCCGGGCGACATCTACTGGGAGCGTTTCGGCCACAACGCGCTGCTCGTGCGCGATGAACGCGGCGGCGCCTGGGTCTACAACTACGGCATCTTCGATTTCAGGCAGAAGAACTTCTTCCTGAACTTCGCGCGCGGGCACATGCTGTACCGCCTCGATCGCGACTCGTTGCGCCGCACGGCCATGTCCTATGCGAGCGAAGGGCGCTGGATCTACGAGCAACGCCTGGCGCTGACCGAGCTTCAGCGCCAGGCGCTGGCCGGTTTCCTGAGCTGGAATGCGCAGCCCGAGAATGCCGAGTATCGCTACGACTACTTTCTGTCCAATTGCTCGACGCGCGTGCGCGATGCGCTCGATCAGGCGACGGGCGGCGCGCTCAAGCGGCAGTTGCAGCTGCCCACGGCCAACGGGGCGACGTTCCGCTCTGAGGTTACGCGGCTGATGGCGCCCGAATGGCTCATGGCCGTCGGCATGGATCTGGGGCTGGGGCCGGGCGTCGATCGTCCGTTGACGCAGTGGCAGCACGGCTTCATCCCGATGGAACTCATGAAGTCCGTGCGCGGCGTGCGCGTGGCGGGCGACGATGGCATCGAGCGTCCCCTGGTCGCGGCCGAGGGCTATCTGCTCAGCGCCGAGCGCGTGGCCGAGCCCGAGCAGGCGCCGCAAACGTTCTGGCCGTTCTTTGCCGTCGGTTTCATCGTGGCGCTGCTGCTGATCGCGCTGGCCGCCGTGCGCCACAACCCGGTCGCACGTGGGGTGCTGGCGACGCTGGCCATGCTGTTCTTCGCGCTGGCCGCGATTCTGGGGCTGGTCCTGGCGGCCGGCTGGGGCCTGACCGAGCACTGGGGCATGTGGGCCAACCAGAATCTGCTGCTGCTGAATCCGCTGGCGCTGCTGCTGATTCCGATCTGGGCCGGGGCCTTCCGGCGCGGCTGGAGGCCAGGCTCCTGGGCCTTGCGGATCACGGGACTCGTCGCGCTGCTGGCGCTGTCCAGCCTCGCGCTCAAGCCCCTGCTGGGTGTGCAGCACAATGCCGCCTGGATTGCGCTGTTGCTGCCGGTGCACCTGGCTTTGGCGACGATTTCGTGGCGTGCCGGCCGCCGCGCCGTTTGAGTCGGGCCGCCGCTAGCCATTAGCATTCGCGGTTCGTTGAGAACCGATTGTGTGATTCGCCATGAGCGAAGAGAAAAAGAAGTCCACCGCCCAGCTGCTGCGCGAGGCGCTGGAAGCCAAAAAGGCCGAAAACCAGCCCGGCAAGCAGAAGCTGCGTCCCGACATGACGGGCGGCAAGGTTGCCAAGGACGCCGAGCGTCGCGCCGGCAAGTCGCGCAAGGTGCATTGAGCGCAGGCTGTCGTGCGCAGGCACGCTGTGGCCGCGTCAGCTTTCACCTCCCCATCTAAAGGTCATCTGTCATGGCAGTAGCGTGGACGGCTCCCGATTCCTTGCCGGCGGTTTCCGGCGTGCGCCTGGGCGTCGCCGAAGCGGCGATCAAGAAGCCCGGGCGTCGTGACCTGCTGGTGATCGAGCTGGCGCCCGGTACGCGCGTGGCCGGCGTGTTCACGCAGAACGCCTTCGCCGCCGCACCCGTGCTGGTCTGCCGCGACGTG
>JALRLM010000387.1 GCA_023254435.1 Hydrocarboniphaga sp. | reverse complement strand
ATCGACACCGGCACGTCGATGGCGCGCTCCTCGCGGCGGCGCGCGGTGACCACGATTTCGTCGAGCTGCGCGCCGGACGCTGCGGGCTCGTCACGCTGCAGCTCGTCCACGGCCTCGGCCGGGCCATCGACCGCAATGCTGGCGAGCGGCGGCTCGGCCCGCACGGCCTGCGCGCACAGCAGCAGGCCGGCGACGAGCGTCGCCCGCATCAACCGACGCTGGCGCGGGCCGCTCAGACGAGAAACAGCCGTTGCAGCAGCGGATTGATCAGCAGTCCCTTGGGATCGAGTTCGCGGCGTAGGCGCTGGAAGTCGTGCCAGCGTGGATAGAGCGGCGCCAGATCGCGCGCGCCCAGCGAATGCAGCTTGCCCCAGTGCGGTCGTCCGCCATGATTGCGGAAGATCGATTCGGCGGCGGCGAAGTACGACTCGTGCTCCATGCCCGTGTACTGGTGCACCGAGATCGACACCGAGTCGCGCTGGTAGAACGGCGACAGCCAGATATCGTCGCCCTTGACGAAGCGGTACTCCACCGGAAAGTGCACCAGCACGCGCTTGTTGTTGACGTATTCCACGAGCTCGCGCATGGCGTCGGCGCCGTTCTCCAGCGGCAGCTCGTATTCCATCTCCTGGAAGCGCACCAGGCGCGCGGTGGAGAAGGCGCGGTGGCAGTCGGCCACCATGGTGCTCTGGTTGCCACGGCTCATGCGGGCGATGAAGCGGCTCATCGCGGGCGCCCATTCGGGCCGGGCGCGCACCAGGCGCGAGACCATGCCGAAGCCGGCGTTCTCGAGCATCAGCTCGGACATGGTGGTGAGCCCGGTGGCCGATTCGGGCTCGTCGGTCCAGTCCATGAGCTTGACCAGCGTGTCGCGCGTATGCGGCATCCAGAAGAACTCGAAGTGCCGGTACAGCCGCGCCAGGTCCACCGACTGCGCCAGGCAGTCGTCCAGGTCCATGTTGCGTTTCTCGAGCTTGAGCCGGTAGGCCGGCTCAAGCTCCACGTCGAGCGCGGTGATGATGCCCAGCGCGCCCAGCGAGACGCGTGCGGCGTCGAACAGCTGCGCGTTCTGCGTCGCCGAGCAATGCACGTGGTCGCCGTCGGGCGTCACCAGCGACAGGCTGCGCACCTGCGTGGAGATCGAGCCCAGCTGCAGGCCCGTGCCGTGCGTGCCCGTGGACACGGCGCCGGCCATGGTCTGCTTGTTGATGTCGCCGAGGTTGTTCATGCCAAAGCCGCGCCGCGCCAGCTCGCGGCCCAGCGGCGCCAGCTGGGTGCCGGCGAGGATGCGCGCGTTATGACCGTCGATGGACTCGATGCCGGCGATGCGCTCCAGGCTCACCAGCGTGTCGCTGGTCTTGACCAGCGGGGCGAACGAATGCCCGCTGCCGGCCACGCGCAGCTTGCCGCCGCGCGCGCCGACCTCGCGCACGATCTGCTGCAGGTCCTCGACGCTGCCGGGCGACATCGTCGACTCCGGCGTGAAGCGCACCGACCCGGACCAGTTGCGCCAGGGTTGGGCCGATACGGTGGGAATGGGGGACGGCATGAGGCTGATTGTGCTCCCTGCAGAAAACGCCGCGACGCTTGGCGATCGATGGGAGCCCGCCTCTCCACCGGTCTTTCGCGGACCGGCGATATGGTATTGAAAAGCTTGGCTGCTTCGCCTGTCCGCGGTGTAGGAAAAACAGCGTATCGGCGAGTACTGGGACGGCCTGCCGGCGCCAAAGGGCGCCATTGGCCGGCTGGGAGGGCGAAGCAGGCAGCCCGGGGGCCGGCTTCGCGGCTGGAGCCCCCGGCCTGCAGCCGACGCGGGACAGAGACTGCCTGATGGTTTTCTACCGTATCGACAGGAGAGTCGATACGGTAGAAAACCACAAGGCGGGAGCCGGCCTGCCGGGCGCCAGGGCCGCGGCGGCCAGGGTCCGCAAGGCTTCAGTGCATCTGTTGGGGAACGCGGATGAAGCAGAACTCTTCGTTGGTCGCCGATACCGAGTACAGGTGGTAGCCCATGGCGCGGATCGTGGCGATGGCGTCCTTGGACTTGTCGACGCCCACGCCCGGAAAGCGATGATGGAACTCGATCAGGATCTGGCCCGGGCGGATGCCCGACCGGCGCAGGTCGTTGACCACGTCGTATTCGGCGCCTTCGATGTCCATCTTGAGCACGTCGATATGCGCGTGGCCCAGCCGGGTCATGATTGTGCTCAGGCGCTCCACGGGCACGGTGATGGCCTTGGCCTGCGTGCTCGGACGCTCCAGCATCGTGTGCGAGACGTGATCGGGATTCTCGGGCGGGTTGAACGAGATCTCGCCGTCGAAATCCGCGATGCCGAGGACATGCATGACGAACTGCGGCGGCATGCCTTGCGACTGCACCCAGGCCACCGACTTGGGCGTGGGATCGAAGCCGTGAACGGTGACGCCGAAGCGTTCGATCACGCCGACGTCGAAGCTCGCGTCCTCGCCGATGCCGAAGGAGTAGATGACGGAATCCGGGCCGATGTCCCGAGTGACCAGATCCCACCCACCGTAACGCGAACCGAAGCGTTCCTTGGGATAGGCCTTGTCGGGACGAATGAAGAATTCGCGGCCCAGGGCGACTTTGACCAGCTGCTTGATGCTGCGCGTGACGTCCATGGTTCGACGGGCTACCAGCAGGTTGAGCGAGGGTTATGTCAGTGTGCATGACGCCAGGGGTGGCGTCATTGCGCAAAAAGCCGTAAGCCCTTCCAAATTGGGCCTAATCGGCATTGGCTGACACGTAATCGTGAACGAGTTCTCAAACCGCCAGCTGAACGGACGGCGACGGCATCTTCAGGGAGAGGGGCAAATGAAGGGTAGCGAGCAGCAAGGGCAAGACTGGAAAGCGCGATTCCGGACGGCGGCGATGCCGTTCGCGGCGGTCTTGTGGCTCACCGCCTGCGGCAGTGCGCAGTCTCCCGATTCGTCCGATGGCGGCGGCGATGGCGGTGGTCCGCAGGCCTTCTGCCAGGCCGGCGAACTCACGTCCACGCAGATGCTGTCGGTGCGTCGCGAAGCGCCCGATGCGCCGGCCCGCGACCTGGGCCACTACGCCGCCCGCCAGGCTACGCGCGCGGCCGACGCGGTGCTCAACGGCGGCGATTGCCAGAACAACACCGCGTTCCGCTACGGGGCCGGCACCGGCGACATCACGGGCCCGGCCAGTGGCGAAGAACTGCTGGGCTACGCCGATCCCACGCAGATTTCGGAAGGCGTGCACACGCGCCAGTACGCACGCGCCTTCGCCTTCGCCTCGAGCTGCGGCGGTCGCGAAGGCTACGCCATGCTGATCACGGTCGAGAATGCACTGGCTTTCGATTCGATCCGCTTCGGCCTGATCGATCGCATCGCGGCCTACGACGCCGAGCATCCCGACGAGCAGCTCGCCGCGCACTGGACGCTCGACAACATCATGGTGTCGGCCACGCACACGCATTCGAGCTCGGCCGGTCAGGCGCAATACGATCTTGCCAACATCTTCGCGGGCGGGCTCGATCAGCAGGCTTTCGATTCGCTGATCGGCGGCAGCTTCGATGCGTTGCTGCAGGCGCATCACAATCTGCAGGCGGCACCGGCGTCGCGCATTCGCCTGGGCATGGGCGAACTGCTCGACGGCAACTTCAATCGCAGTGAAGAACCCTATGCGCTGAACCCGCAGGAACAGCGCTCGCGCTATCTGGACACGCAAGGCCGCGAGGTCAACACCAATCGCTGGATGACGCTGCTCAAGCTGCGTCGCGACGACGGCACCGACGTCGGCATGCTCAACTGGTATGCGGTGCATGGCACCTCGATCGGCCAGCAGTCTCTGCTGCTGTCGGCCGACAACAAGGGCTATGCGGCACGGCGTTTCGCGCAGGATTTTCCGGCGTCCGTCAGCGCAGAAGGCAGTTTCGTCGCCGGCTTCTTCCAGAGCGACGAAGGCGACAACTCGCCCAATCCCTTCATGAACACGCTCAGCGAAGCCGAGTTGCATGCGCGCGACACGGCGGCCTGGGCCGCGCGCGGCGGCGGGCGCGACGACGTGGAGAGCGCGCAGATCTCAGGCTACAAGCAGTATCACCGCGCCCGGCAGCTGTGGGACGACGCCGACGAGTCCCTGCGCGGCGAAGTGCGCAGCGTGCACATCGCCATCGACATGGCCAATGTGGGCATCGATGCGCCACGCGAATACCCCGCGCCGCTGGCGCCCACCATCGGCGAGCAGCGGACCTGCGAGCCCGCGCTGGGCATTTCGTTTGCGAGCGGCGCCGAAGACGGTCGCGGGCCGTTCACCGAAGGCCAGGCCTGCCCGGCCAGCGGCCCGCTCGACAGCGAGACGCAGGCCTACGTCGAGGATTACTTCGCCACCACCATCGGCGCGCTGTTCGACGGCGCCATTCCGTCGACGCTGGTGGTGCCGCTGGGCTGCTACAACCCGGCCTTCACCGTGCTGGGCTACGACTGCCAGATGGAGAAGCCGGTGGCGATTCCGCTCACCATCGCGCCGGCCGACTTGCCCGTGCTGCAGTTGCAGCCGCGCACGATTCCGCTGCAGATCGTCACGCTGGGCAATCTGGCCATCATCGCCGCGCCGTGGGAGGTCACGACCATGAGCGGCCGCTATCTGCGCAACGCGGTGCTCGACGTGCTGCAGGACGCGGGCATCGACTACGCCGTCATCGCCGGACTGTCGAACACCTATATCCACTACCTGACCACGCGCGAGGAGTATCAGGCGCAGCATTACGAAGGCGCATCGACGGTGTTCGGACCATGGACCGAAGCCGCCGTGGAGCAGGAGTTCGTGCGGCTGGCGCAGCATCTGCGCAACGGCAGCGTCGCGCAAAGCCCTTATGCCGCCGCGAGCTTTGCCGCGCACACGCCGCTGCTCTACCACCTGGTATCGACCCGTGACGGCAGCCTGCCGTCGGGCGCGGCGTTCGGCGATGTGACGGAGCCTCCGCAGTCGCGCTACACGCTCGCCACCGACAGCATCACCACGGTTTCGACGCGCTTCTACGCCGGCCATCCACGCAACGACCTGCGGCGCGGCAGCAGCTACGTGTACGTGGAGCGTCAGTCCGAACGCGGCTGGGACGTGGTCGCCACCGACGACGACTGGTTCACTTTCTTCACCTACGAGCCCGGCACTGCGGGCGCCGCCGGCACCGCGCATGTGCAATGGCGCGTGCCGGCCGGTACGCGCTCGGGCGTCTATCGCATCCGCCACGAAGGCGCGAGCGAAAGCGGCGCCTACAGCGGTACGACCGAGCCGTTCACGATCGAGAGCTGCGACAGCTGAACCCGGCGTTCTGCTCGTTTCGACGGGCAGAGCGTGTCGTCCCGCTACTCCACCACCAGCGGAGAAACCCCGCCGGGACTGGCCTTCTGCGCATCGGCGGGGCAGCCCTTGCAGCCCTTGATGACGGTGTCGTTGAACACCGTGTAGCGCAGCAACGCGCCCTGCATGTCGGCATCGGCGAGATTGGCGTTGCCGAGCTTGGCCTCCTGCAGATTGGCGTTGCGCAGAATCGCCTTGCCGAGGTCGGCCTTGTTGAGCCAGCACATCTCCAGGCTCGCGGCGGTGAGATCGGCGTCGTCGAAGTGCGCGCCCGAGGCACGCGCAAAGGTCAGCTGCGCACCGCGCATGCGGGCCTTGGACAGCCTCGCGCCCTGCATAAAGGCCAGGCGCAGATCGGCGCCGTCGAGGTCGGCGCCGCTCAGGTCGGCGCCTTGCAGGTTGGCGTGGCGCAGATCGACGCGTGCCATCTGCGCATCGCGAAAATCCGCGCCGCTCAGGTCGATGTCGTGCAAGGGTGCATGGCGCAGGTCGGCGCCGCGGCATTGCGCCTTGGGGCCCAGCACGCAGCCGTTCCACTCCTTGGGTTTGGGGTCCAGCGGTTCGTCGCCGCCGATGGTGACGCCGTCGGCCAGCGCGGCGGTGTGCATCAGCAGGCCCATGCTCAGGGCGGCGAGCGTGTTGCGCCATGTGGTCATGATCTTCTCTCCTCGTGATGACTTGGTTTTATGCGTGCTCTCAATAAAAGACGAGCCGGGCCGCAGGTCTTGGGAGGCCTGCGAAACCGGCTCGAACACGCTTGGTTCGGTACTGCGGCGGGGATCGGCGTGGCCGGTCCCCGCTTGCATCAGGACAACATCAGGCCTTCGGCAGCTTGAACACCCAGAACGAGCCGCCCTGCGTCACGCGCTTGGTGAGGTCGGCCAGATCACCGCCCCAGAGCGGCACGGCGCCGCCGTAGCCCGAGGACACGCCGATGTACTGCTCGCCATCCATTTCCCAGGTGATCGGCACCGAGACCACGCCCGAGCCGGTCTGGAACTTCCACAGTTCCTTGCCCGTCTTGGCGTCGAAGGCCTTGAGATAGCCTTCGCTGGTGCCCGTGAACACGAGGTTGCCGGCGGTGGTCACCACGCCCGACCACAGCGGCAGTTCTTCCTTGTGCTCCCATTCGATCTTGCCGGTGGTGGGGTTCATGGCGCGCAGGATGCCGACGTGATCGTCGTAGAGCTTGCGGATGCGAAAACCCATGCCCAGGTAGGCGCCGCCCGCGTTGTAGTGCGGCATCTCGGACCAGTAGTCCTCCTTCCAGTGGTTGGCCGGGATGTAGAACAGGCCGGTGTCCTGGTTGTAGGCCATCGGGTTCCAGTTCTTGCCACCGAGGAAGGGCGGCGAGACCTCCACCGTCGGGCCCTTTTCCTCACCGGCCTTGGGTGCCGGCGGACGCTGGCCCGCGACTTCGATCGGACGGCCGGTCTTGAGGTCGAAACCCTTGGCCCAGGTGATCTTGTCGACGAAGGGATAGGCCGCGAGCAGCGCGGTGGGACGGTTCGGCGAGCCGCCGGCCTTGGCCAGCTTGTTGACGTCGGTGACGAAGAAGAAGCCGTTGCGGTCGGCGTGCGCGGCCGCCTTCACGGTCTTGCCCTGCGGGCTCTTCCAGTCGAACAGCACGAGCTCGTTGTTGCCCGAGAAGTCCCAGTGATCGTTGGGCGTGTGCTGGTAGAAGCCCTTGAGCTCGCCCGTGGTCGGATCGATGTAGGCCTGGCCCGAGGTGAACAGCGAATCGCCGGGCGTGCGGGCCCAACCGTTCCACGGCGCGGGGTTGCCGGCGCCGATGACGATGGTGTTGGTCTCCACGTCGAACGAAGCCGACTGCCACGGTGCGCCGCCGCCATGGCTCCAGGCTTCGACCTTGCCGGTGGGCGAGTTCTTGTCGGCGGGCCAGGACGGCGCCTTGGGATCGCCGGTATAGGTGCTCTCCTTGCCGTTGAGGCGGCCGCGATGACCTTCGACCAGCGGACGCATCCACACTTCTTCGCCGGTGTCGGGATCGCGCGCGTAGAGCTGGCCGACGACGCCGAATTCGTCACCCGAAGTACCGTGGATCAGCAGCACCTTGCCGGTCTTCTGGTCCTTGATGATGGTCGGCGCGCCGGTCATGGTGTAGCCGACCTTGTGATCGCCGAACTTCTTCTGCCAGACGACCTTGCCGGTCTTCTTGTTGAGCGCCACCAGCGCCGCGTCGAGCGTGCCGAAGTACACCTTGTCGCCATAGATGGCGGCGCCGCGATTGATCACGTCGCAGCAGGGACGAATGTCGTCGGGCAGGCGATGCTGGTAGGTCCAAAGGCGCTTGCCGGTCTTGGCGTCGAGCGCGAACAGGCGCGAGTACGAGCCGGTGACGTAGATGATGCCGTCCTGCACGATGGCCTGCGATTCCTGGCCGCGCTGCTTCTCGTCGCCGAACGAGAACGACCACGCCGGCACCAGCTTGTCGACGTTGTCGGCGGTGACCTGCTTGAGCGTGCTGTAGCGCTGTGCCTTCACGCCCATGCCGTACATGAGCACGTCGCCGGGCGTCTTGTCGTCGTTGACGATGTCGTCCCAGGTGACGTCGGCGGCCGCGGCGGCGCTGGACAGCACCAGGCCGGCGGCGGCCAGGGCGATCGACATCGCGTTCAGCGACAGACGCGCCCAGGCGGATTTATCAGTTCTCCTCATTGCAAACACTCCTTCGAGATCGTGCCAATTTCGTTCTAGGTAGAAACGAACGCTCCCCATGCGGCCCGTCGATGCGGATGCCGGCCTTAGCGTTCGGCGCACAGGGTTCCATCGGCGGCATCGGGCGAATACGGGAGTTCTTCCCGCGAGCCTTGCCCAGCCCAAAATCGGGAACAGTTCCCAATGGCGTCGACGGCGGAACAGGGGAGACTGGCGTCGCGGTGGTCGGCGCGGCATTGCGGCGCCGGCGGTCGCCAGGAGATGACGCCATGACAACGAATCCAACCCGCATCCTGCTCGTCGACGATCACGCCGTGGTGCGCGAGGGCTATCGCCGCCTGCTCGAAAGTGAGCCGCATTACCGCGTGGTGGCCGAGGCCGCGAGCGGGCCTCTGGCCTATCGCCGCTATCTGGAGCATCGGCCCGACGTGATCATCACCGACCTGTCGCTGCCCGGCGTGGGCGGCATCGAGCTGATGCGCCGGCTGCGGCGGCATGGCGAGATGCGCGCGCTGGCCTTCAGCGTTCACGAGGAGACGGTCTACGTCGAACGCGCGTTCGCGGCCGGCGCGCTGGGCTACCTGACCAAGCGCTCGGCGGCCGATCTGCTCATGAACGCCGTGGCGGCGGTGGCGCGCGGCGAACGCTACCTGTCGCCCGACCTGCGCCTGCCTTCGCAGGAGGCCGGCGCCCACGAAAGCCTGTCGGCGATGCTGGAGAGCCTGTCGCATCGCGAGTTCGAAATCTTTCGCCAGCTGGCCGAAGGGCGGCCCGTGCGACAGATCGCCAGCGGTCTGTCGATCAGCGGCAAGACCGTGTCCAACTACAGCAGCCAGATCCGCCTCAAGCTCGGCGTGCAATCCACCGCCGACATGGCGCGGCTGGCCATCTCGATGGGGATCGTCCGTGCCTGAGCCCATCGTGGTCGATGCCGTGGCGCGCGACAGGGCGCGAGCGTCGCGCTTCGATCTCAAGCGACGCCTGTCGCTGGCCATCGCCTCGCTGCTGGCCGTGGTGCTGGGCCTGTCGGTGATCGTGGTGGTGCGCAATGCCGCGCATTCCGTGCGCGGCGAAATCGACGCCGTGATGCGCCTGGCCAATCGACTCGTGGAGCAGGACATCGCCAGCGGTGAATCGGCCGCACGACGGCTGGCGACCTTGTCGGTGCTCGACGGCAGCCGTCACCTGTGCGTCGAGATCGAAGGTCGCAGCGCCATCGCACCGTGCCCCGCACCGATGCCACGCGAGGTGCCGCGATGGTTCGCGCATCAGGTGCTGCCGCCGCTGCAGCAATGGACCAGCCAGATCGAGCGCGAAGACGGCAGCCGCGTCGTGGTGGCCCTGCGCGCCGACGGCGGCGACGAGGTGCTGGAAGCCTGGAGCGAAGCGCGCCCGCTGCTGACCGCCATGGCGCTGATCGGCTTTTTGATCAATGCCACCGTCGTGGTCATCGTCTGGCTCACGCTGCGTCCCGTCGATGCGATTCGCCGATCCATCACCAGCCTGAGCCAGGGCCAGCTCAACCCGCCGTTTCCGCAGGCGGCGACGCCGGAGCTGGCCGGCATCGTCGATGGCCTGCGCGACCTGGCGCAGCGGCTGCGGCTGGCCAGCGAGGAGAAGCATCGCCTGCTGCGGCGCAACCTGGAACTGCAGGAGAGCGAGCGCGGCGCCATCGCCCGCGAGCTGCACGACGAGCTGGGCCAGGGGCTGGCGGTGATCGACGCCAACGTCGCGCTGCTGCAGCAACGCGAGGTGATCGACGAGGACACGCGCACCACCTATCTGCTGATACGCGACAGCGTCGCCGGCTGCTACGACCGGCTGCGTGCGCTGCTGGTGCAACTGCGGCCGGCGGGCCTGTCGGAATTCGGCCTGGGCGTAGCCCTGCAAAGCCTGGTGGGCGACTGGTCGCGGCATTGCCCGCATATCGCCTTCGAATCCGTCATCGACGCCGCCGCCGCGCCCGACGACACGCTCACGCAGACCTACATCTACCGTGTCGCGCAGGAAGCGTTGACCAACGCGGTGCGCCATTCGGGCGCCCGGCGCATACGCGTGGAGTTCGGCGCCGCCGCCGGCGAGCCCGTGTGTCTGCGCATCACCGACGACGGCAGCGGCATGCGCGAGCGTCGTCGTCGCAGCAAGGGTTACGGCCTGGCCGGCATCCGCGAACGCGCCGAGGCCATGGGCGCGCTGCTGGACCTGCAATCGCCGCCATCGGGCGGCACGCAGATCGAACTGTGGCTACCGGGGCAGGCGATGGCCGCGAGCCTGCGCTGACTTGCAGTGCGGCGATCAGCTTTCGCACCAGAGCCCGCTGTCGTCGTCGCGCATCCACTGGCGCCAGCCGTGGTTGTAGGCGCTCTGCAGGTAAGGTCCGCGCAGGATGCGGGGCGTGGCATCGGTGCCTGCGTCTTCGCCGATCAGATAGGCGAGCTGGGCCTGCGAGCGCACGCGCTCGCTCGGTCGGCGCGAGAGCAATACGTCCACCAGCGCCACGGCCGCTTCCAGCGTCGCGGCGCGAACCAGAAAGCAGGTATCGGGGCCATCGGGCCCGCCCGTGAGCGGATCGTCCGACTCGTTGCCCCAGCGTACGATTTCGAAGAGTGACATCGGGCTATTGTGCCTGGAGTGTGCGCCTGCCCTGCAGGCGTAACGCGCAAGCCGCGCCGGCCGATTCGTTGCGCAGCGCTTATCGCCAGCGATCGCCCGGCGCGCGCAGATACTGCCTCAGCACATGGCCCCAGGGCATCGCCAGAGGCACCAGCACCACGCCCATGAGGCAGGCGAACGCCGTGCCAACGCGCGGACCCGTCGAAGGCGGGTGCGTCGCGTTGAGCTACTGGTTGGAGCCATGTTACTCAACGACGATTGCTCCCTCGAACTGTGCTGAGAACGCCTCTGGGCCGACGTAGTGCTCTGGCCGCAACGAAATACTGAAATGTGCCCCTCTCTCGAAGGAGATAGTGAGTGCCTCGGCACTAGCATGACTGACGGCGACGACTTTGCGCCCGACGATGGAGGCCAAACTCTGTGAAGACACGACCGGCGTGTAGGCAGCTAGAACGCAAGCGGAGAACGTGAATGATTGCGTGTCGTGAGCCTCCGATACTGCTCTAAGGGTCTGGCCGCGCAAACGCTCTAGCTGGCTCATGTTTTTAATGGTGCCCAACGAGGCCGTAGGAAAACGTCATCCCCGACGCGCATGCCGTTTCGCGTCGAAGCCGATTCTGGTTGCTGCGTGCAGGATGCGTTCTGGCGGCTCAATTCGCTTCCCC
>JALRLM010000367.1 GCA_023254435.1 Hydrocarboniphaga sp. | reverse complement strand
CCCAGCACGTCCACGCCGGTGTCGCCGGCCAGTTTGTCGCCGCCGCCGCTGCCGAAGATCGCCGTCTGATGGCCGCAATTGGGGCAGCAGAACACGCTCATGTTCTCCACCACGCCGAGCACGGACACATCCACCTTCTTGAACATTTCCAGCCCCTTGCGTGCGTCGAGCAAGGCAATGTCCTGGGGCGTGGTGACCACCACGGCGCCCGACAGCGGAATGCGCTGCGACAGCGTCAGCGCGATGTCGCCGGTGCCGGGCGGCATGTCGATGACCAGGTAGTCCAGATCCTGCCAGCGCGTCTCGGTCAGCAGCTGCATGAGCGCCGACGTGACCATGGGACCGCGCCAGATGGTGGGCTGCGTATCGTCGACCAGAAAGCCGATGCTCATGGCCTGCAGGCCGTGCGCCTCGATGGGATTCATGACCTTGCCGTCGGGCGAGGTCGGGCGCTGCGCCGAGCCCAGCATGCGCGGCTGGCTGGGGCCGTAGATGTCGGCGTCGAGCAGGCCCACGCGCGCACCAGCGGCCTGCAGCGCCAGCGCGAAGTTGACCGCCACCGTGCTCTTGCCGACGCCGCCCTTGCCGCTGGCCACGGCGATGATGTTGCGGATCTGCGCCAGCGGCTTGAGGCCCTTCTGCACCGCATGCGCGGTGATCTTCCAGCTCAGTGCGATCTGCGATTCCAGCCCGGTGTGCTGGCGCAGGTGCGCGGCCAGCGCGCTCTTGAGCGTGTCCTGGTAGCCGCGTGCGGCAAAGCCCAGCTCCAGCTCGATGTGCGCCACCGCGCCCTTGAGCTCGGCGCGACGCAGCAGGCCCGCGGACACCGGATCGCGGCCGATGACGGGATCGACGAAGGACGACAGCGCAGCCTGCAGCACGGGCGGGATGGAAACGGACATGACGGTCCCGGTACGAAAAAAGGGGGCGCCGAGTTTAATACCCCGCGCCCCGCCCCGTTCGGTTCGCCTGCGGCCGGCTCAGCCCTGAGGCGGCGCGTAGACCAGCTCCCAGATATGGCCGTCCAGGTCCTCGAAGCCGTGCTGGACCATGAAGCCGTGATCCTTGAACTCCGAGTACAGCCGGCCGCCCTGGGCCACCGCCTGCTGCAGGATGAAGTCGAAGCGCTCGCGGCTGTCGACGCCGAGGCAGTTCAGCACCTCGGTGGCGGCCCGGGCATCGACGATGGCCTTGGGCGTGAAGGTCTTGAAGTACTCGGTCTTGAGCAGCATCACGCAGATGTTGTCGGCGATCACGATGCAGACGGCGTTCTCGTCCGAGAACTGCGGGTTGTGGGAAAAGCCCAGCGCGATGAAGAAGGCCTTGGAGCGCTCCACATCGGCCACGGGCAGGTTCACGTAGATCTGGGTCATGGCGTCTCTCCGGTCGAATCGCAGCGTCGCGCGATCAGCCCTGCGGCAGATCGCAGTTGATCATCCAGGCCGTGCCGTAGCGATCGGTGAGCTGGCCGTAGCGCTGGGCCCAGAACGTGGGCCCGATGGGCATTTCGATGCGGCCGCCTTCGGCCAGTGCGGCGAAACAGGCCTCGGCGCGCTCGGGCGTGGCGACGTCGAGCACCACATGCGCACCGGCCATGGGCACGTGCGGATGCGAGGGAATGCCGTCGGTGGCCATGAGCCGATAGCCGTCGATCTCGAGCTGCGCGTGCATGATCTTGTCGTGCGACTCGGGCGGCACGTGCTCGCAGGCCGGCGTGCTGCCGAAACTCATCATGGCGACGATCCTGCCGCCCAGCACGCGTGCGTAGAACTCGAAAGCCTCGCGCGTGTTGCCGTCGAAATGCAGATAGGTGTGCAGTTTCATCGTGCGTCTCCGGGTGTCCGCGGGCTTCAGTGCGTGGCGTCGATGCGCTGGCGCAGGCGGTCTTCCTGCTCGCGCAATTCGGGGGTGAATTCGGCGCCGAAGTCCTCGGCCGTGAACAGCGGGCGAATCTCGATCTCGGAGGTTTCGTCGGCCGCCACCGGGCAGCGCCGCACCCAGGCCACGGCCTGCTCCATCGAATCGAGCTGCCAGATCCAGAAACCCGCGACGAGCTCCTTGGTTTCGGCGAAGGGTCCGTCGATCACGCGGCTGCCGCCACGCTCGAAGCGCACGCGCTTGCCTCTGGAACTCGGGTGCAGGCCTTCGCCGGCCAGCATCACGCCGGCTTCGACCAGCGCTTCGTTGTAGCGGCCCATGTCGGTCAGCAGCTGCTCGCTGGGCATGACGCCGTTTTCCGACTCGACACTGGCCTTGACGATCACCATGAACTTCATCGCGACACTCCTTGTACGTAAATTGTCAGTGGACATCGACGTCGCGCCGGTGTTTGCATCGGCGCTCCTGTAGAGACGTCGAAGCGGCGACGGCGAAATCGACACGGTGGCGCGAAGTTTTTTTGGCGGCGGCCTAAGTGGCGATGCGGGCTTGATTTTTAGCGGGGCGCTGGCGACGATCCAGGCCACCCAGACAAGCCCACCGGAGCCGACGATGCCCTATGCCCTGCTGATCCACGAGCCGCGCGGCCAGCGCCTGGAGCGCGGACTCGAACAGGGTCAGGTCGCCTACCAGCGCATGCTCGACTTCGCCGCCACGCTCAAGCAGCGCGGCGTGCTGCGCGAGGCGCAGTCGCTCAAGTCCGACGACGTCGGCGTCCGCGTGCAGGTGCGCGACGGCAGGAAGACCCTGCTCGACGGCCCGTTCTCCGAGGCCAAGGAAATGATCGGCGGATTCTTTCTGCTCGACGGCGTGACGCAGGACGAGGCGCTGGCGATCGCGGCCGAATGTCCGGCCGTGCAGTGGGCGACGGTCGAAGTCCGCGAACTGGGCCCCTGCTTCACCTGAGCCATCCGCGCGGCGCGCGCGCTCAGCGGATCAGCGACTCGATGAGCTGGATCACCGTCTCGATGCGATAGGGCTTGGTCAGAAAGCCGTCGGCGACCTTGGACGGCTCGATGTTCACGGGCAGCGCGGCGCTGGTCAGGATCACCGGCACCTTGTTGAGCGAGGGATTGGCGCGCATCGCCTCGATCAGGTCGAGACCATTGAGGTGCGGCATCATGTAGTCGGTCAGCACGATGTCGGGAATCTCGCGCGCGAGCTGGGCCAGCGCGCGCTGGCCGTTGGCGGCCTGGCTCACTCGGTAGCCCGACATTTCCAGCAGCAGGGCCACGGTCGTCAGCGTACCGGGCTCGTCCTCGACGAGCAGCACGTGACGCGGCGCTTTGGCGCTCATCGTCAGCCCTGGCTGCCTGGAATCTGCCGTTGGGCGCGCCCGGTCAACAGCCCTTCCATGGGCCCAGGTAGCGCTCTCAGTTGCAGCCCTGAGGACGTGATCAGAATTTCGCGGATCGAAGGGTCGAAATCGCTTTCGCGCACCTTGACCAGGGACAGGATGCGCCGCAGCTCGGAGTCGAGCTCGATGTAGCGCATCAGCATGATGTTCTCGGCCACGGCCGAAACAGCGCCGAAGGCGATGGCGGCTTCGCCGCCGATCAGCTGCGGCATCTCCGACGTGAAGATCGCCGTCACGCCCTCCTCGCGCAGCGCCGTGGTCAGCGCGGCAAGAAACGGCGCCAGCCGCTCGGGATAGATCGCCGATTGCTGAAAAGCGTCGAAGCCGTCGACGAACAGGCGCTTCACCTTGCGTCGGCGCACCGCCGCCAGCAGGCGGTAGCCGATGTCGTCGAGCAGGGTGTCGGTCAGCGACTGCCACAGCACCTCGACGTCGCCCGACTCCACCTTGCGCGTCAGCTCGAAGCCCGCCGCATCGCCCTTGCGCAACACGCGCGTGGGCGTCTCGTAGAAGCTGTAGACCAGCGCCGGCTCGGCCTTGCTGGCCTGGGACACGAACTGCAGGCCCAGCGTGGTCTTGCCGATGCCGGTCGGGCCCAGCAGCAGCGTGCTCGATCCGCCCGGCAGGCCACCGCCGCCCAGCATCGCATCGAGCGCGGCGCAGCCGGTGGCCAGCGGCGTGGCGTCGTTACCGTTGTGGGGCGCGGTACCGACCACCGTCTCCAGGCGCGGCAGCACCTGCATGCCGTCGCCCGAGATCAGGGCCATGTGACGGCCCATGATGAAGCCGCTGCCGCGAAACTTGTGGACCTGGAAGTAGCGATAGCTGCGATAGTCCAGCGTCATCGTGCCGATTTCGAACCAGCCGTCCACCATCGTGAACTCGGGGCTGGTGGCGCCGCGACGGCTGCTGGTCAGCAGCAGGATGGTGCTGCCGAGCAGGTTGGCGAGGATGGCCAGATCGTTGACGAATTTCCGGAAGTCACGCTCCGAGGCCACGCTTTCCTCGAGCGCGAACAGACCGTCGACGACGATGGTGCGCGCGCCCATGCGACGGCTCTCGCTGTGCAGCAGACGCAGGATGCCGCGCAGGCCCTCGCTCTGCAGATCGTCGAAGCCGCTGACGTAGTAGACGGAGTCGGGAACCTGTTCGCCGTCGTAGAAGCTCAGGCCTTCGAGATGCTGCATGAGCCGCGAGTGCGACTCGGCCAGCAGCGTCACGTAGAGGGCCTTCTCGCCGTGCGTGGCGCGATGGAAGCAGAGCTGGTTCGAGAAGATGGTCTTGCCCGCGCCCGGCGAGCCCTGGACGATGTAGACCGAAGCCGGCACCAGGCCACCGTACAGCACGCTGTCGAGTCCCGGGATGCCGGTTGCAATCCGGCCCGCTTCGCTCGGCACTCCACCCACTCCGCTCACACCCTACCCCCTACGATCGTCTGACGGACCGAAGGCTAACAGATGCGCGGGCCGATGCACGCATCGGCGAAAAGCCGGGCGCCGCCTGCTCCCGAATGGGGTCGCGCCGGAGCCGGCAAGCTGCATGATGAGGGTGGCGCGGTCGCGCAATCGGCAAGCCGGCCGACACGGGCCGCCATAGCCTGTGGCCGTCGAGGGTGGCTAGTTGAGACGGCCGCAGCGCAGGTTGGCGGGCACTGCCACGTGCATGAGACGGGGCGGCGCCAGACCCAGGCCACTCATGAGCCGTGCGTACTCTTCGGCACTGGCCACCTGCAGCCTCGGGTTGTGGGCCCGCTCCTCGCCGATTGTCGAGACCGTGCGGCCGTTGTAGTCGTGCGCCGGGCAGACCTGCGTTTCGTCGGGCAGTCTGAGCAGGCGGTTGAACAGCGAGTCGTAGGCCGCGTAGGCATCGCCGTTCTGGAAGTCGGTGCGGCCGGTGCCGCGGATCAGCAGCGCATCGCCCGTGAACACGCGCTGC
>JALRLM010000240.1 GCA_023254435.1 Hydrocarboniphaga sp. | reverse complement strand
ACCACGTGCTCCACGCTCGCGCAGCCGCTGGCCAGCGCGGCGTCGACGGTCTTCTTGAGCTCCACCACCTTGCCGCCGCGGAAGTTGCCGTCGGCGGTGATGACCGCGCGCGCGCCGGCGTCCTCGATGCGATCGCGCAGCGAATCGGCCGAGAAGCCGCCGAACACCACCGAATGCGTCAGGCCCAGGCGCGCGCAGGCCTGCATCGCCATGACCGCCTGAGCGCCCATGGGCATGTACAGCACCACGCGATCGCCGGTGACCAGGCCCAGCGACTTGAGGCCGTTGGCGAGCTGGCAGACCTCGGTGTAGAGCTGGCGATAGGTATGGGTGACGACGCGGCCGTCGTCGCCTTCGAAGACGATGGCCGGATGGTTGCCGCGCGTCGGCAGGTGGCGATCGATGCAGTTGTAGGACGCGTTGATGAGCCCGCCCGTGAACCAGGCGTAGTGCGGCGCGCGCGACTCGTCGAGCGTCTGTGTGAAGTCGCGCTGCCAGCTCAGCATCTCGCGCGCCTGGCGGGCCCAGAAGGCATCGGCATCGGCGTCGGCCTCGGCGCGCAGTGCTTCGAGGCGCTCGGCGTCGACGCGGGCCGCGGCGGCGAAGGCGGCTGGCGGCGGAAACCGTCGCGTTTCGCTGAGGACGGACTGCAACTGGGTATCGTTGGATGCCATGGAACCGCTCGCTCGAAAGTCCCCCGACGTCGGGCCGGGCACAGGAGCAAAGACGGTGCCATTGCCGAAACAAGCTGAAATGTCGGCAAAAGCGCGCAAAACACGCTCAGTTTGCGACTTTGGTCTTACGCGGAAAGTTGTAATCGAGCGGCTGCAGCCGGCCGTCGCGGCGTCGAAGGCCTGCCCGGCGTGACAGCGCAGCGCTACAGACTGTCCCGTGCCTGGGGCAGCGCGGGGCGGCGCTTGTGCACGCGATACAGCGCGGCGGTGGCGAACAGCGTGCAGTAGGCGAACAGCACCGCGGCCCATCCCAGCGGGCCTTGCAGCGGTTGATCGCTCTGGTCGATCAGCAGCAGCAACAGCAGCACCGAGCCCAGGTGGGCGACGAAGGCCCACAGCGAGGCGCGGCCCAGCGACTCGAGCATGCGCATGCGTCCCAGCCTCGGCCAGTAGCGGCCCAGGCCCACGAGCAGGCAGACCAGCGCCGCGAAGTTGAGCACGCGCACGGGCGACAACGTCCACTTGTCGATCCAGAAGAAATGCCGCGCCATGTCGGTGAAGCCCATGGGACCGCTGACGTGGCGCCAGATGAACAGGCTCAGCGACACCGTGAGACCGGCCACCAGCACGCCGTCGCCGCGCTGGACCTCGGCGCGCAGCGCGTCCATGCCAACGGCGCCGAACCACAGCCCGAGCACCCACAGGCCCTGCCAGGCGAACAGGTCGAAGGCGCCCAGCGCATTGAACGGCAGCGAGGCATCGAAGCCGCGTGAGGCCAGGTCGAACAGGCGCGGCCGCAGGCCGAACTGCGCGAGTCCCCACAGCCCCAGGCTCAGCAGCAGCGGCAGGCGCCAGCCGTGGCGCAGAGCCAGCAGCATTACCGGCGCGGTGGCGAGCAGGAACAGCACGTACATCGGCAGGATGTCGAGCAGCGGTGGCTGGTAGACCAGCGCCAGCGCGCTGATCGCCGCCAGGTTGGGGTCGCGGAAGTAGAAGTCCAGCAGGTTCATCGCCGCCGGCCGATGGAAGTGGCTGGCCAGCCAGGCGATCACGGTGAAGGCCAGCGCCAGCAGGGCGAGATGGCACAGGTAGATGTGCGCGGCGCGGCGCATGGCCCAGCCCGTGGCCGCGCCGGCACCCTGCTGCCGGTAGCGTTTGATGAAGACGCGTGCGGCCAGGAAGGCCGACAGGAAGACGAAGCCCTCGGCGGCCGAAATGAAACCCAGCGGCTGGCCCCAGATGCCCGACCACACTACGGGCACGTGCGAGATGGTCATGAGCAGCAGCAAAAGGCCGCGCAGCATGTCGATGCCGGTGGCACGCTCGCCGGAGCGAGAGGACGGCGGTGTCGGCATGCCCCGGTCCGGCGCGCGGCGGCCCTAGCCGCGGGCGTCGGTGGGCTCGGGATGGACGGCCAGGTGCTGCTGAGCGACGTCGAGCGCGAACGATACCAGCTGGCCGAAGGCCAGCCCGACGATGGCCGAGCCGACGCTGAGCAACCACAGCAGGTGACCCACGCCGCTGTCGGGCCCGGCGGCCAGCGTCACCTTGTTGGCCACCGGATAGAACATCAGCGTGAAGATCCAGAAGCCGATCAGCGCGTTGAGCGCGGGCAGCATCGAGCGCCGCAGGCGGCGCCTCCAGGCGCTGCGTTCGGGCTCGCTGGCGGGCTGGTGCACGAGCACGCTCTGGTACATGCGAAAGACCAGGTGCGTCAGGTAGACGCATTCCACGGCGAGGCCCAGCGCGCCGAAGATCGGCACCACGTGCTCGACCGTGCCGCTCGGGGCGACGAACAGCACGAACACGCTCAGCAGCAGCAGGACCGGCGTCAGGATGGCGACCGACGGCAGGCGTGCACGGGATGCTCCTAGCGCACTGGCGACGCGCGAATCCCAAGTCTGTGACGGCTGCGTCATGGTTCACCTACGGCTGAGCGAGCCCCCCGGCTCGGGCCTATCGTAGGCAGTCGGCGCCCGATAAAGAATCCGTTGCGGCCCGTAAGGGGCGGCCGGGCGCATGGGAAAAAGCTACCGATGGTCGTCCGTGGGCGCGGCTGGCGGCTTAGTGCGACTCATCGAGCACCATGCGGATCAGGTCGGCCAGCGTGCGCGTCTGCAGCTTTTCCATCAGGCGGGCCTTGTAGACCTCGACCGTGCGCGGGCTGATGTCGAGCTTGAGCGCCACGTCGCGGTTCTGCAGGCCCTCGGCGAGCAGGTTCAGCACCTCGCGCTCGCGCGGCGTGAGCCGGCTCAGGCGGCTCTGCATCTGCGCCTGGCGCGCGCGGTCGGCGCTCAGGCTGGCCTGCTGGGCCAGGGCCTTGTCGATGGCTTCGACCAGCAGCGCCGGGTCGACGGGCTTCTCGATGAAGTCGGTGGCGCCGGACTTGAGGCAATGGCGCACGGTGGCGACGTCGCCATGCGCGGTCAGGAAGATCACCGGCAGGTCGGGACGCTCGACCAGCAGGCGCTGATGCACCTCGATGCCGGTGAGTCCGGGCATGCGCAGGTCCAGCAGCACGCAGCCGGCGGATTCGTCGGGCAGCGCGGACAGGAAGTCCTCGCCGCAGGCGAACAGCTGGGTCGGAAAGCCCTTGAGGCTCAGCAGCAGCGCGGTGGAATCGCGCACCGAGGCATCGTCGTCGACGATGAACACCGTTCCGGAGGCGCGCGACATCAAAGGGCTCCGAGCCGCAGTTCGAAGCGGCTGCCGCCACGCGACGACGGTTGGTACAGCAGCTGGCCGCCGTTGGCCTCGGCCAGCGTGCGGCTGATCGCCAGGCCCAGGCCCAGTCCGCTGGACTTGTTGGTGGTGAACGGCTCGAACAGGCGCGGCGCCAGGTCCGGCGCGACGCCGGGGCCGTCGTCGTCGATGACGATCTCGAGCATGGGCACGGGACCGCTGTGGGCGGCTTCGGCGTTCGGAGAAAGGGGGAGGTTTCGGTTCGACACGGTGATCAGCACGAGGCCGCGCGTGCGCCCGGCCAGTTCGTAGGCGTCGAGCGCGTTGAGCAGCAGATTGTTGAGAATCAACTCAAGTTGTACCGCATCTGCATGCGCGCGCGAAAGTTCGGGCTCGTAGCGGGTCTCGACGCCGATTCCGAGTCGCGCGGCGCGCGCCGACAGCCGCTGCTCGGCGCGCTGCACCAGCGCCGGCAGGTCGACCGCGTCGCGCGAGACGGTTCCGGACTTGAAGAAATCGCGCAGTTTCTGCACCACGCCGGCGGCGCGGCGCACCTCCTGTTCGGCCTTGCCGAGCGTATCGGCGAGCAGGGCCTGCGAGGCGGCGTCATGCGGCTGTTCGGCCAACATGCGCGCGGCGCCCAGGTAGTTGCTGGCGGCGGCGATGGGCTGGTTGAGCTCGTGCGTCAGCCCCGATGACAGCTCGCCGGCCGCGGCCATCTGCAGGGTGTGCGAGAGCAGGGCGTTCTTCTCCTGCAGGGCGGCGTCGGCCAGCGCGCGCTGCACGGCCAGCGCACCCAGGGTCAGGCCGGTTACGCAGAGACTCAGCAGCAGGAACTGGTAGCGGATGAAGCTGATCGCGAACACCTCGTTGCCCGGAACGACGGCAATCAGGCCCGCCTGCGTCGCCGCCAGCGCCAGCACCGCGCCGACCAGCCCGTGGCGTACTGCGATCCAGATCACCGGCAGGAACAGGATGTAGAAGAACTGGAACTGCTCCAGATGCGGCTGGCGGAACACCAGCCATAACGCCAGGCCCAGCGTCGCCGCCTGGGCCGCGATCTCGGCGACCGAGCGCAGCCCCGGCCAGCTCGGCCGCCAGTAGCGCAGGGTCAGCAGCAGCGTGGTGACGACCAGGATGCCGTCGGCGTCGCCGATCCAGAAGCGGATGAAATGCGAGCCGAAATCGCTCCATCGCAGCGCGCCGGCGATGGTGAAGATCGAGACGTAGCCGGCCGACACCGTCAGTGTCGACACCAGCGTGCACAGCAGGAACCAGCCGAATTCGGTCAGCGAGCGGATCTGCGAGCCCTGCGACAGCCCGCGCTTGAGCATCACCGCGCAGACCGAGTAGACCAGCGTGATCCACAGCGACGCGAACACCAGCGGCACCGGGTTGGGCAGGCCGCGGACGTAGAACTCCGACACGATGCAGGCCAGCGCGATGCTGGGCCAGTACTGCACGCCGAAGCTCAGCAGCAGGAACAGCGTGAGCCCCGGCGGCGGATTCCACGGCGAAATCCCCAGCGGCAGCACCGGCATGATGTAGCTGATGCGGTCCAGCACGGTGTAGCCGACCACGTAGGCCAGCACGATCATCCAGGGCCGCCAGAGCGGCTGCCAGCTGCGCAGCTGCGCGAGCGCTCGGCTGGGATTCATCGAAACCTCGTGTCGGTTGCGCTTGCTGCCATCGCCGCGCGGCAATGGCGGCGCGGCACCTTTAATAGCGCTGATTCTGATGCCAGCGCCAGGCCGAGGCGATGATGCGGTTGAGATCGGCGAACTGCGGGTTCCAGCCCAGCACCGTGCGTGCCCGCGTGGCGCCGGCCACGAGCACGGGCGGATCGCCGGCGCGCGCGGGCGCCAGCTCCGAGGCGATGTTGTGGCCGACCACGGCCTCGGCGGCGCGCAGAACCTCGAGCACCGAGAAGCCCTGGCCGTTGCCGAGGTTGTAGAGCTGGAAGGCGGGCAGATCCTGGCGTTCCAGCGCCTGCGCGGCCAGCAGATGGGCGTCGCAGAGGTCAGTGACGTGGATGAAGTCGCGCACGCCGTAGCCGTCGCGCGTCTCGTGCTGGTTGCCGAACAGCAGCACCTTCGGCGACTTGCCGGCCGCCACGCGCAGCACGTTGGGTAGCAGATGCGATTCGGGTTCGTGCGCCTCGCCGATTTCGCCCGAAGCGTCGGCGCCGGCGGCGTTGAAGTAGCGCAGCACCACGCCGCGCAGACCATGCGAGCGGCAGTAGTCCTCGATCATGCGCTCGGCGAACAGCTTGCTCCAGCCATAGGTGTTGATCGGCTGGGTCGGGTGGTCCTCCTCGATGCGGCGCTTGACCGGGATGCCGTAGACCGCCGCCGTCGACGAGAACACCAGCCGGGCCGGCCCGTTGCGGCGCAGGGCCTCGAGCAGGTTGAAGACGCCGCAGACGTTGTTGGCGTAATAGGCCGAAGGGTCGACCATCGACTCGGCGACCAGCGAGCGCGCGGCGAAGTGCAGCACGATGTCGGGCTCGAAGGCCTGCAGTGCGCGATCGATGTCGCCCGGTACCAGCAGGTCGCCTTCGTAGACCTTGAGGCCCTCGACGGCCTCGCGATGTCCAGTGGAGAAGTTGTCGAAAACCGCCGTGTCATGGTCGGCGCGCAGCAGCGCGCGGACCATGTGGCTGCCGATGTAGCCGGCGCCGCCAATAACCAATGCCTTCACGAAGTACCTGTGGGTCGGAATAGGGCCCGGTTCCGGGGAGCCGGGGCGATATCACATGCCAGAAGCCTACCAGGGCGCCCCCGCAATCGGCGGTATTCGGTCAAACCACCGAAAATATCTTTCTGGTTCAATCGTCAGGCGACGGCGTCGGAATGATTGCCTACACTATTGAATCCGTCTCAAGCCGACCGGCACCTGACCGGATTCCATGACGTACTCTCTTTCCGCCGAATCCGCCGCCGCTTTCCGGGCGCTGCTCGGCAGTCGCTGCATCGACGAGCCCGAGCGGCTCGAGCGCTTCGAAACCCTGGAGCGAGGCCCGCGCGGCAGCACCGGCCTGGCGCTGCTGCCGCAGTCCGAGGCCGAGGTCGGCCAGTTGCTGGCGCTCTGCAACGAGTTGCGCACGCCGGTGATCATCAGCAGCGGACGCACCGGCCTGGTCGAGGCCCAGCGCCCGCTCGGCGAGCCCGTGCTGAGCCTGGAAAAACTCAATCGCCCGCTCGAATTCGAGCTGCGCGACGGCCGCCGCTACACCTGGGCTGACGGCGTCACGCTGCCCGCGGCCGGCGATGCGCTGCGCGCCTGGTGGGAATCGCTGGGTCGCCCCGACGCGCGCGGCGCGCGCATCACCGTGCAGGCCGGCGTCGCGGTGGACGCCGTCAACGACTGGCTGCGCCCGCTGGGCCTGATGTTCCCGATGGAGATGGGTTCCACCTCGTCGGCCAGCGTCGGCGCCTGCGCGGCCAATGCCTCGGCCGGCTCGAACGCGGTCTGCTACGGCACCGGCGCCCACATGACCGATGCCGCCTGGGGCTATTGGGGCAACGGCGAGCCGGCCGGACCGTTCGCCGCGCCGGCCTGGCAGCTGCCCGATCCTTCGCGCTTCGCGATCAACTCGGCCCACATCGAGCCGTCCTGGGGTCTGCTGGGTTCGCAGGGCGCTTTCGGCCTGATCACGCGCGTGACGCTGCGCACCTTTCCGATCCCGGCGCAGCGCGAGGCCGCGCTGATTCCGGTGGCCGACATGGTCGGCTCCATGCGCGTGCTCAAGGCCGCGCGCAAGCGCTTCGGCGAGAACGTGGAGGAATTCGAGTTCATCTCGGCTTCGGCGATGGACCTCGTGCGCCACCTGCAGGGCGAGGCCTTCCGCCTGCCGTTTTCGCAGGATGTGGAAAGCCCGCTGTTCCTGCTGCTGCAGGTCAAGTCGGCCGATGCCGACGAGGATCTGGCCTCGGCGCTATACGAGTTCCTGGCCGACGACCTCTCGTTGCCCGACGAACTCATCGGTTACGCGCCGCTGCCCGCGCTCAAGAAGATCCGCCACTCAATCACCGAGGCCAGCAATGCGCGCATGCGCGCGCTCGGCGGCGGCCGCCTGAGCTTCGACACCACCACGCCGCTGTCCGGTTTCGGCGAATACCTCGACGGTCTGCGCGCCACACTGGCGCAGCGCGCCGAAGGCACCGAGCTGGTCGCGTTCGGCCATGCCGGCGTCGGCGGCGCACACCTGCACGTGCTGGGCACGCAGGCGCAGCCGATCGCGCCGCGCGCGGACGAGCTGACGCAGCTGGTCATCGACGTCACGCTCTCGCATGGCGGCTCGTTCAGCGCCGAACACGGCATCGGCTCCAAGTGGGCCGACGAGTACCTGCAGCGCACCGATGCCGCCGAGCTCGAGCTCGTGCGCGCGCTCAAGCGCGAGCACGACCCGCTCAACATCCTCAATCCGCGCAGCTTCGGTTTCGACCGTCTCCTGGCGCCGTGAGCGCTCGATGAGCGCTTTTCTGCTGTTGCTGCTATGCCCGCTGCTGGGCTGGGTTTCGGCGCGCCTCAAATGGATGCCGGAGGCCTCGCCGTCGGTCATCAACGCCTGGCTGCTGCGCATCGCACTGCCGGCCGTGATCCTGCAGCAGATTCCCAAGCTGCATTTCGACAGCCGCATGTTGCTGCCGGCGCTGGGGCCGGTGGTGCTGATGCTGTCCACCATCGCGCTGATGGCCGTGCTGGCCAAGCGTTTCAATTGGGATCGCGGCACGCAGGGCGCGATGACGCTGTGCTGGGGCCTGGGCAATACCTCGTTCGTGGCGTTTCCGCTGCTGATGGCGGTGATCGGCCCCCATGCGCTGGGGCCGGCCGTGATCGCCGACCAGGCCGGCTTCTACTGCACCACGCTGATCGGCCTGCCGCTGGCGGCCTACTTCGCGGGCCAGCGCACCAAGCTGCTCGATCTGCTGATCAGCGTCGTGCGCTTCGTGCCGGTGCAGGCGGTGGCCGTGGCCCTGGTCATGAAAGCTTTCGGCCTGCTGTGGTGGCCGTCGGTCGATGGCGTGTTGCAGCGGCTGGCGGACACGCTGTCTCCGCTGGCCCTGTTTTCGGTGGGCTTTCAGTTGCAGATCGGCAGCATCCGGCGCTATCTGCCCCTGATCGGCATCGGTGCGCTGTGGAAGATGCTGTTCCTGCCCGCGGCGATGTGGATGGGCGCGCTGGCCATGGGCGTGCACGGCCTGCCGATCACCGTCGGCATCCTGCAGGTGGGCATGGCGCCGATGATCACGGCCGGCATCTTCGCCAAGCAGTACGACCTCAACCCCGACCTGGCCAACGCGCTGATCAGCGTCGGCATCGGCCTGTCGTTCCTGACGATACCGTTCTGGTACTGGGCGATCGGCGAGTGAGGCTGGCGCGCTAGCGCCGCGTCAGCTGGCCCGGCGTAGCGTGCCGTTGGGGGCGCCCACGCTCGGCCTCGGCCAGCAGCGCACGGCTCAGGCGTTATCGCGGCAAGATCGAGCTCAGGTCGGGTGGGCGCTACAACAATCGCTACGCCGCGCTGTTCACGATCCGTAGCGGTCGCATCGAGGAATTCGTCGAATACTTGATCCGATCAGGCTGCAGCAGGCCTTTGGCGCCCAGCTGCAGGACAACTTCAGGCTGCGCTGGGCCCGTCTCAGTCCTCGATGACTTCGGCGTGCAGGTCGTGGTCGTTGGACTCGATCACGCGCGCCTTGACGATGGTGCCGGGCTTGAGCTGGATCTCGCAGGACAGATAGACCTTGCCGTCGATCTCCGGCGCATCGGCGTAGCTGCGGCCGATCTGCACGCCGTCCTCGTCGGTGCCGTCGACGATCACGTCGAGCACCTTGCCGACGCGCTTCTTGAGCCGTGCCTTGCTGATCTTGGCCTGCGCCTTCATGAAGCGCTCCAGGCGATCGGCCTTGACCGCGTCGGGCACGGGATCTGCGAGTTCGTTGGCCGTAGCGCCCTCGACCGGCGAATACTCGAAGCAGCCGACGCGGTCGAGCTGCGCGACCTTGAGCCAGTCCAGCAGCTCCTGGAATTCTTCTTCGGTCTCGCCCGGGAAGCCGACGATGAAGGTGCTGCGGATCACCAGATCCGGGCAGATCCTGCGCCAGGCCTTGATGCGCTCCAGCGTGTTCTCGGCGAAAGCCGGGCGCTTCATGCGCTTCAGCACGCTGGGCGAGCCGTGCTGGAACGGAATGTCGAGATAGGGCAGCACCTTGCCCTGCGCCATCAGCGGAATGATCTCGTCGACGTGCGGATACGGGTAGACATAGTGCAGGCGCACCCAGATGCCCAGCTCCGACAGGCCGCGACAGAGGTCGAGCATCGAGGTGCGGTATTCGGTGCCGCGCCAGGTGCCGCCCTTGTACTTGAGGTCGGCGCCGTAGGCCGAGGTGTCCTGGCTGATGACCAGCAGTTCCTTGACGCCGGCCTTGGCCAGCTTCTCGGCCTCGATCAGCACCTCGGTGACCACGCGCGAGTCAAGCTTGCCGCGCATCGACGGGATGATGCAGAAGCTGCACTTGTGATTGCAGCCTTCGGAAATCTTCAGGTAGGCGTAGTGCTTGGGCGTGAGCTTGACGCCCACGTCCTTGGCCGCGCTGCGGCGCTTGGGCACCAGATCGACGAAGGGATCGTGCTGGTGCGGCACGGCCGTGTGCACGGCGTCCATCACCGCGGCGTAGTTCTGCGGCCCGCTGATCGACAGCAGCTCGGGGAACTTCTCGCGCAGCATCTCGCCCTTGGCGCCCAGGCAGCCGGTGACGATGACCTTGCCGTTCTCATTCATGGCCTCGCCGATGGCGTCCAGCGATTCGGCCACGGCGCTATCGATGAAGCCGCAGGTATTGACGATGACCACGTCGGCCGCGTCGTAGGTGGGCGCGGTCTGGTAACCCTCGGCGCGCAGCTGCGTCAGGATGCGCTCGGAGTCGACCAGGGCCTTGGGGCAGCCCAGCGAAACGAAGCCGACCTTGGGGGCGGCGGACTTGGCACGGGTACGGCGAGGGGTGGCGACTGAGGACATCCGAGGCGCTGCCAGAGGCATGATGACTTGCGAAGGCGCGCATTGTACGGCAGCGCCACCGCCGCGCAGCGGGCCCGGACTGTGCGTCAGTTGGAATTCGGATGGACGGTCGCGGCGCTAGCATCGCCGGGCGAGGGAGCCGCCCTGCCTGCCAGGGCCCATCAATACCAGGGAGTGTCACCGTGCCGACCGTCAATCTCACCGCGGCGCTGCGCGCCGAATACGACCGCCTGTTCGAGTCCTGCGTGATCCGCCCAGAGCGGGCCGCCGCCGTGGATGCCATCGTCGCCAAGCTGCAGGCGCAGCAGACGCGCTACCAGCAGGCCGGCCAGAGCCTGCGCATTCCCTGGTACTTCGTGGCCCTGATCCACAACATGGAGGCCAGCCTCGATTTCACGCGACACCTGCACAACGGCGACCCGCTGTCCGCGCGCACGGTGCAGGTGCCCAAGGGCCGTCCCAAGACCGGCGCGCCGCCGTTCACCTGGGAGTTCAGTGCCGCCGACGCCTTGTCGATGAAGGGCCTCAGTGCCGACACCGACTGGAGCCTGGCCGGCCTGCTGTACCAGCTCGAGCGCTACAACGGCTGGGGCTACCGGCTCTATCACGCCCATGTTCTGTCGCCCTACCTGTGGAGCTTCTCGTCGCACTACACGAGCGGCAAGTACGTGGCCGACGGCACCTGGTCCGACACCGCCAGGTCGGCGCAATGCGGCGCCGCCGTGCTGCTGCGGCGCATGGCCGAGCGCGGCATCGTCCAGTTCCAGGACCAGCCTGCGCCGGCCACCAGCGCCGCACCGCTGGTGAGCCGCCACGCCAGGAAGAAACCCAGCAGCGCCGAAGCCGTGGCGCGTGCCGAAGACCTGCAGCGCTGGCTCAATACCTTCCCGGGCATCTTCGTGAAGGTGGACGGCGCGCCGGGCGACAAGACCTCGGAGGCTTATCAGAAAGTGACCGGAAACTTCCTGCCGGGAGATCCGCGCAGCTAGCTTCATCGAGGCGCCGATCGACGTCCCCACGCATTCAAGGAGAGAACAGCATGGCGCAACAGGACGCACCGTATTTTCCGATCATCTACGTGCGCGGCTACGCGATGACGCAGGGTGAGCAGGACCAGACCGCAGCCGATCCGTTCTGCGGTTTCAACGTCGGCTCCACCACGTATCGCGCGGTGGCCGACAAGAAGGCGCCGCCCAAGAAGTTCGTGTTCGAATCGCCGGTGCTGCGACTGGCGTCGGACTTCGGCTACGCCGACGTCTACGAGGACGGCCTCGACATTCTCGACGCCGACTGGGCCGGCAGGATCTCGAATCGCTCGGTCATCATCTATCGCTACTACGATCAGGCTTCGACGCTGCTGGGCACGGGCGAGACCCCGCCGATCGAGGATTTCGCCAAGGGCCTGTCGGAGCTGATCCTGCGCGTTCGGGATCGGGTTTGTGCGCAGGCCGGTGCGGCACTGGCGCCCAAGGATTTCCGCTGCTATCTGGTCGCCCATTCGATGGGCGGGCTGGTCTGCCGCGCGTTCCTGCAGAACCCCGCGCTGGGTGACGACGCGGCGCGCGCCTGTGTCGACAAGCTGTTCACCTACGCCACGCCGCACAACGGCATCGATGTGCGCGGCATCAATGTGCCCAAGTGGCTCGGGCTCAACGACATCGACAACTTCAATCGCGAGCGCATGGCCAAGTACCTCAAGCTCGAAGCGCTCTACAAAAAGACCGGCCGTGTCGACTGGTTGCCCGAGAGCGTGTTTCCGAGTCGCAAGGTGTTCTGCATGGTCGGCAGCAATCGCAGCGATTACGACGCCGCCATGGGCCTGTCGCGCAGCTTCGTCGGCCACGGCAGCGACGGCCTGGTGAAGATCGACAACGCCTCGGTCTGGGGCGTCAATAGCAAGGGCGAGTTCTCTGCGCCCAGCGCCACGGCGTTCACCTATCGCTCGCATTCGGGGCCTTACGGCATCGTCAACAGCGAGGAGGCGTACCAGAATCTGACGCGCTTTCTGTTCGGCGACGTGCGCGTCGACATCTGGCTCGACATCGACGAGGTGCGGCTGCCGCCTGCGCTGGCCGGTAACAAAAACGTCGACGCGGTGTATCAGATCGAGGCCATGGCCTCGCCGCGCGGCAAGCGCTGGTATCTGACGCGCCGCATCGCCGCCGAAGATTCGGTGGCCTGCCGCAGCCACAAGGCGCTGGCGCAAAGCGCCAGCAAGCTCGACCGCCACGTGTACCTGTCGACGGTGTTCCTGGCCAATCGCGCGCGCGTCGATCAAAGCCGGCCGTCGCTGGCCTACAGCCTGAGCCTGGGCGTGCGGGCGCCCGACTACGAAGTGGAGAAACGCTTCTGGGCCGACGATCACTACGAAGGCGGTTATCTGTTCCGCGACGGTCTGATCGTGGAGCTGGTGCCGCCCGCGCAGGCCGGCGGCGAGTGGAAGATCCACTACGACTGGGAAAGCGACAATCCGGTCAAGGCCAGCAGCAGCCTGGATTTCAAGACGCTCAAGAGCGGCGATGCCAAGTTCATCGTGCCCTTCGACAGCGGTACCGCGCCGGGCATTTCAGGCCAGATCCGCTTCCTGATTTCGGCGTGGAATGCCTGATGCGCGACCGGCGACGATCGGGGTCCCGGTCGGCCGGCGTGAGCGAAAACAGCTCGTGCGTGGATTGAGCCCATCAAGCGGAATGCGCTCAAGGCACATGAGCCTTGCGAGCGCCGCCGTCGCGTGAGCCTCCGGGCGCAGCGGCCGAGCCGGTGTCTTCAGGCGCGAGCTGCGTTGGCGGCGATCAGCTCGCTCCATCGCGGCATCAGCGAGGGCGCCAGGTCGTGGCCCATGCCCGGAATCAGTTCCAGGCGCGCGCCGCGAATCAGCTGCGCGCTGCGCCGGCCACAGGCCGGTCGCAGCAGCGGATCGGCCAGGCCGTGCACGATCTGCGTCGGTGCGCTGATGTCGGGCAGCAGCGGTTCGAAGCTGCCGGTCGCGAGAATCGCATGCGTCTGCCTCATCGTCGCGACCGGGCGGAAGGCGCGGTCGTAGGCGCGGCCGGCCAGCTGCGCGCGGTAGGCGATCGGCGTGGGGAAGGCCGGGCTGCCGACACGGCGCAGCATCTTCACCGAGCGCCGGATCACCGCATCGCGCGTGGTCGGGCGCGGGCCCAGGCCGCTCATGCTGAACAGCACGTCGAGGCGCGCCGACGGCAACTTGGGATGATTGGTGCTCGACATGATCGAGGTCAGGCTGCGCACGCGGCGCGGATGCCGCGCGGCGGCGATCTGCGAAATCATGCCGCCCATCGACACGCCGACGAAGTGCGCACGCTCGATGCCCAGCACGTCGAGGACACCGAAGGTGTCGGCGGCCATGTCGTGCAGCGAGTAGTTGGACGCATAGCGCAGGCCGAAGCGGCTGCGCAGCCAGTCGCGCGCGATGTTGATGTCCACGCCGGTATCGGCATCCGACGACAGGCCGGCGTCGCGATTGTCGAAGCGGATCACGCGAAAGCCACGTTGGACCAGATCGGCGCACAGCGACTCTGGCCAGTGTATGAGCTGGCCGCCCAGGCCCATGACCAGCATCAGCGGTTCGCCCTGCGCCGGTCCGGCTTCTTCCCAGTGGAGTTGCAGGCCATTGACGCAGGCGCTGCCGGCGGACCAGCTCGGATTCATGACGATACGAAGGCGTTGATGTGAATTTTTGGTGACAGTGGATCGACGATAACAAGAATTTTTGCGGCGAGTCACCGCAAAGGCCCCTGTGGCGACGAACGGTCCCCTTTATGCGATGCGACGTTGGCTGAACGCTCGCAGACCATTCAAAACACTCACGAATCACGAGCGAAAGTTAAGTATCGATTCAGTGCCTTGCAGCGCATCATGGGGTCCGTGGCACCGTTTCGGTCGCCCGATTGACGCCACACTAGCCAAGGACGGACCGACAGATGAATACGGCGCTGCTCAGCGAAGACGACGTTGTGCTGGTACACAACATCATGGCCAGGCACGGCATCGAGCGCTTCGACGCGTCGATCCGCTTCTGGGGGCGCGGCAAGTCGATCGAAGTCACCGGGGATCTGGGCGAGCGTCAGCTGCACTGCCTGATCGAAATCATGCGCCGGCTTTCGGAGCTCGATTCGACCGACTCGTCGACCGGACCGATTCCGCTGTTCGCACGCGCCGCTTAAAGTCGCGGCGACGGCCCACGCTGTGGGCGATTCCGGACGGCAGTGATGAAGATCGGATCAGCGGCGCAAGACTGGCGGACCCATGTCCTGCAGGATGACGCTGCGATCGGTCGGCTCATTGCCGCCATGCGCCGCATCGCCGTGCTGGGCATCAAGACCGAAGCGCAGTCCAACCAGCCTGCGTTCTACGTGCCCGCGTATCTGGCCGCCGCCGGCTTCGATCTGGTGCCCGTGCCGGTCTACTACCCGCAAGTGCAGGCGATCCTGGGCCGGCCCGTGTATCGGCGTATCGCCGATATTCCCGAGCGCGTCGACGTGGTCGATGTGTTCCGCCGACCCGAGGATCTGATGTCGCATCTCGACGATCTGCTGGCCGCGCGTCCGCGCGCCGTGTGGCTGCAATCGGGCATCCGTCACGACGACTTCTCACGGCGGCTGGCCGAAGCCGGTATCGACGTGGTGCAGGATCGTTGCCTGATGGTGGAGCACCGCCTGCGCGGCACATCGCCGGTGCTCGCGCGCTAGGTTGTGCGCCGCCGCCGCGGCGCCGCTCAGCGGATCTGCTCCAGCTCCTCGGTTCCCCAGGGACGGAAGTTGGGATCGTTGGTGGAGAGGTAGTCGCCACCATCGGTGCGCAACATCTGGTCGTAGTGCACGCTGCCTTCGACGACATCGCCGCTGACGTGATCGCGGTAGGTATTGACGCCGCGTATCGCCTCGACGCTGCCACGCTGCATGCGCTCGTCGGTGGCCATCGACTGCTTCCAGCCGTCGGAATAGATCTGTGCGACCTCGCGGCTGGTCTGCATCGCGATCTGCGAACGCTCGGCCGCGCCGCGCGCGTTGATCTGGCCCATGCGCGTCGAATGCCACATCGCGATGCGGTTGCTCTGCTCCTGCGAAATGCGTGCGAGCGCCTGCTGGTTCGCATAGGTGCCCTGCTGCACCCAGCTCGCATCCGCGGTCATGGAATCGCGAATGCGATCGCCCAATGCGAAATCCAGGCGATGGGCCGGTGCGCGCTGCAGGTAGACGCCCGGTGCGCCTATCACCACGCTGCCCTGCAGTTCGGTGATCGTCAGCATCGCCGTATAAGACTCGTGCCGTTCGCCGCCGGCGGAGCCGAAGGCCACGATGAGCTGGCCGGCTTCGTGGCGTGCGCTGCCCATGGACGACACCGGCGACGATGCAGCCTGCGCCTGGGCAAGGTCGGGCCGGTTGCGATACTCGACGATGCGCGCATCGGCATGGCGCTGGCGCATCACGGTTTCGAGAAACTCGCGCGCCGAGCGCAGGCGCAGTGTGCCGCAGGGATTCATCGGATTGTCGTTGCCTTCGAGCTGCCAGGTGTAGCCCGGCATGGCCTCGAAGAACTGCGTGCCGTCAGTGGAGGTGGCGCGCCAGTGCATGCGCAGGTAGTTGGATACGCACTGGCCGCTGCGATCCCATCCGATACCGCCCGTGAGCTGCCAGTCTGCGGGAATCTCGACGCCGCCCGCCCGCACCGGGTGCGAGGGATCGGTGATGTTGTCCATGATCGAGACGCGCTTGAATGCGGCTCCCACCGGGTTCGCTTGCGAGGTCGCCGGAGCGCCGCCGGCGGCGAGCGCGGTATGCGATGCGATCACGCTCAGGCCCAGGGCGCTGGCGGCAAGGAAGGTCAGCGTGCGGCGAGTGCTCATGGGCGCTCCAGGCAATGCGGGCGCCGGATCGTCGCCCTTCATCGGTGGATGCGTGAGCCGCCCGAAAAACGGCTCAGCTGGTCGTCGTGAGCCGATCCGCGCCGCGTTTACGCATTGACTGGCATGAGTGGGGACATCAGCGAAATGAGCCGACCGACGGCGAATGGCCGCGCCGTATACCCCCGCGCGGCATCGCGCCGGCGGTGGCGCTCAGTCGCGCGTGGCCGACAACGCGTCGAACAGCCAGATGCGCGCGGCCTGCCAGTGGCGCTTGACCGTGGCCGGCGACATCGCCAGGGCTTCGGCCACTTCTTCCACGGTCAGGCCACCGAAATAGCGCAGTTCGACGATGCGGCCCTTGGTGGCGTCGATGGCCTCGAGTTGGGCCAGCACGGCGTCGAAGCCGATCATGTCGACGTCGTCGCCGGGCTCGGGCGGATCGATGCGGCTCAGCGTCACGCGCTCGCCACCGTCGCGCTTGGCGGCGTTGCGGCGGCGCGCATGGTCGACGAGGATCTCGCGCATGAGCTTGGCGGCGATGCCGACGAAGTGCGCGCGATCCTGCAGTGGCAGCCGCTCGATGCCGGCCAGACGCATGTAGGCTTCGTTGACGAGTGCCGTGGGCTGCAGAGTGTGGCCGTCGCGCTCGCCGGACAGCTGGCGCCGTGCCACCGCGCGCAGCTCGGCGTAGGTGGCGGCGATGAGCTGGTCGCGTGCGCGCGCATCGCCCTGGCGCCAGGCCGCCAGCCATTGCGCGAACTGTTCGGGGGCGTGCTCGGCCATGGGCCCGAGTGTAGCCTGCATGACGCCGCGTTCGGCATCGGCCGGGCGCGCGTCGGCGTGGACGCGAATGTGACTTCGCGGATGACCGGGACCGTGAACGCGCAGGGCCGCAGGGGGCGGCGGCGATGACCGAAACGACGGCGGATGCAGAACGGCAGGCGCAGGTGCTGCAGGCGTTCGAGCAGGCGCTCGACCAGCCGCCATCGCAGCGGCGTGCCTGGCTGGCCGAGCAGCGGCTGCCGGCCTGGCTGCACGAGCGCGTGCTGCGCCTGCTCGACACCGAGACCGCGCTGGGCGGCTTTCTGGAGCAGCCTGCGATCCCGCCCGAACTGCTGCAGCCCGAGCCGGCGGTGGCCACGATCGGCGATCGCCTGGGTGCCTATGAGCTGCTGCGCCAGATCGATGCCGGCGGCATGGGCGTGGTGTTTCTCGCCCGCCGCGCCGACCGCGCCTACGAGCAGCAGGTGGCGATCAAGCTGATCCGGCCGCTGCACCTGGGCAGCGCGCCCGAATTCCGTCGTCGCCTGATCGCGCGATTCGAGAACGAACGTGCGCTGCTGGCGCGTCTGCAGCATCCCAACATCGCGCGCATCGTCGACGGCGGCAGCACCGCGGCCGGCGTTCCCTATCTGGTCATGGAATACGTCGATGGCGTGTCGCTGACCCGGTACTGCGAAACGCGCAACCTCGACGTGCGTGCGCGGCTGGCGCTGTTCCGCAAGGTCTGCGACGGCGTGCAGGAGGCCCATCGGCACCTGATCGTGCATCGCGACCTGAAGCCCGAGAACATTCTCGTCGACGCCGGCGGCGAGCCGCGCCTGCTCGACTTCGGCATCGCGCGGCGGCTCGAGGAAATGAGCCCCGAGACCGGCGAAACCGCCACCTCGCTCACGGCCATGACGCCGGCCTACGCGAGTCCCGAACAGGTACGCCATGAGCCGCTGACCACGGCCTCGGACGTCTATTCGTTGGGCGTGGTGCTGTATCGCCTGCTGGCCGACGTGCGGCCCTACGAGCTGGCAGGACTCACGCCCGCGCAGGCCGAGCGCGTGGTCTGCGACGAACGCGTGCCCAGCCTGCGCGAAGCGCTGCAGGGCGCGGCGCTCGGCGAGCCCGAACGCCGGCGCCGGCAGGCGCAACTCGGCGGCGATCTGCAGCGCATCGTCGACCAGGCCATGCACAAGGACGTGGCGCGTCGCTACGCCAGTGCGCAGCAGCTCGGCGCCGACGTGCAGCGCTATCTCGATGGCGAGCCCGTGCTCGCGCATCCCGACTCGACGTTCTATCGAACGGCCAAGTTCGTCGGCCGGCATCGGTGGGCCAGCGCGACGGCGACGCTGGCGCTGGCCGGTATTGTCGTCGCCGCCGGCATCGCGCTGTGGCAGGCGCAGCAGGCGCGCCGCGCGGCCGACGACATGCGCCAGATCAATGCGTTTCTGCTCGACGTGCTGAAGCTGTCCGATCCTTTCGATGCCGGCGAAGAACTCACGCTGAGCCAGGCGCTGGACGAAGCCGCCCAAACGCTGGGCGAGCGTTTTCCGCAACGGCCCGATCTGTCGGCCGACATCCGCTTCGGCATCGGCTACAGCATGGTCAGTCGCGCCAGGCTCGATGCCGCCGAGATCCAGCTCACGACGGCGCTGAGCGAGGCCGAGCGGGCTTTCGGCGCCGATGACATCCGCACGCTGCGCATCCTCGAAGGCATCGCCGGGCTGCGCCAGGAGCAGGGCCGTGCCGACGAGGCCGAGCGCGCGTTCGTGCAGGCCATCGAGCGCGTGGAGCGCGCGGGCCAGCAGCGCGATGCGCTGTATCTGGCGCTGCTCTCCAACCTCGGCAACTTCTATCTGACCGAAGAGCGCTACGAGGACGCCGACCGCTGGCTGCGCCGTGCGCTGCAGCAGTTCGAGACCGGCAGCGAAGGCGGCGCGCCCACCGATCACGCGCTGCTGCTCGGTAATCTTGCCCAGGCCGATCACGGCCTGTTGCGTTACGACAGCGCCGATGCGCTGTACCGGCAGTCCACGCAGGAGCTCGAGGCCCTGTTTCCCGAAGGCAGCCCCGACGTGGCGATCATGCTCGGTAATCACGCCATGCTGATCGAGGAGCGCGGCGGCCTGCGTGATGCGCTGCCCTTGTACGAGCGATCGCTAACCGTGCGCCGCCGCGTCTTCAGAGGCGATCACCCGATGGTGGTGACCGGCATGGTCAACCTCGCACGCAAGCAGGTGCAGCTGGGCGAGGTGCAGCCCGCGCTGGTGCTGCTCGACGAGGCGATTCCGATGGCCGATCGCGTCTACACCGATCCCAATAGCCGCCATGCCTCGGCCTACGTGACGCTGGCCGAAGCCCGGCTGGCCAGCGGTGACGAAGCGGCCGCGCAACAGGCCTGGCTGCGCGGCCGCGAACTGCTGGCCCGATTCGACGAGCCGACGCCCTCGGTCGCGGCCTACCTGGAGCGCGTGCGCGTGTCGCTGTGCGAGAGATCGGGCACGGCCTGCCCCGCTAATTGAGCGCGCTGGCCGGCACCACCGGAATCACCACGCTCGAGGGATGCGCGGCATCGCTGTAGATGGTCAGCAGCCCTGCCAGCGATTGCAGCAGCGTCGGCAGCGGCGGCACGCCTTGCGGCAGGTTGCTGGCGCTCACGGCCACGCGCAGGCGATGGCCCTGCGCGATCATCGCGCTGGTGGCGAAGACTTCGACCGGCACCAGCACCGCTTCGCCACTGTTCACGGGCAACACCGAAGCCTGCGTGTACGGGTGCCAGGGCTGGATCGATTGGCCATCGAGCCTGCGTGAGCGCGACTCGTCCACGGCACGCAGCGAGGCGGTCTGCAGGCCGTTGGTCAGCGAGGTGGCGACGCCGTTGGGCGCGACGTCGTCGATGCGCACCGACAGGCCGGCGTCGAGCGCGGTGGTCGACATCCAGATGTCGGCCTGGATCGGGCCGTTGAGGTAGTAGTCGGCGGCCATGGGCTCGGTTTCGTACTTCACGGCCCACATTTCGGCGGCATTGCTGTTTTCGAAGCAGGGCAGCGGAATGTAGCCGAGCAGGCCAGCGGTCCACTGCGAG
>JALRLM010000362.1 GCA_023254435.1 Hydrocarboniphaga sp. | reverse complement strand
ACGAGCAGCCAGCGCGGATCCTCCTGCGTCGACTTGGCGTCGTAGTAGTCCGATTTCGGGTCGAACTGCGTCGGATCGGGATAGGCGTTGCTGATTATCTTCATGACGCCGTAGATGCCCGGCTCCGGGCAGCTCGAGTGATAGAAGTAGGCGAGGTCGCCCTTCTTCATCTGGTCGCGGAACATGTTGCGGACCTGATAGTTGCGAACACCGTTCCAGGGCTCGGTCTGGTTCGGGCGCGCCGCCAGATCGTCGATGGAGAAGGTGTCCGGCTCGGACTTCATGATCCAGTAGTTCATGTGACTCGATGTGATGATCGGAAGTGCCGCAGCCCGCGCTCGGTGCAGATCGCGTGCAGGCGGATGTCCCAGGCCTCGTGCGGCAGACCCTCGCATTCCTGCAGCGCGTAGGCGTAGCCCACGCGCCAGGGTCTGCGCCGCGTGTGCAGATGTTGCAGGGCGCGATCGTAATAGCCGCCGCCGGTGCCCAGGCGTTGCCCTTGCGCATCGAAACCGGTCAGCGGCATCACCATGACATCAATGTGCGCGGGCGAGACGATGCGGCGGCCGACGGGTTCGGCGATGCCATGGCGATTGCGTCGCAGGCGCTCGTGCGCCGTCCATGCCACGAAGCGCATCTGCCTGCCGCGCAGTCTCGGCAGCAGTACGCGGACGCCGCAGGCATGCAGCTGCGCAAGCAGCGGCGCGGTGGACAGCTCGGAGCCGTAGGCAAGATAGGCGGCGACGCTGCGCGCCTTGCGGTGCGAAAGCTGCGCGATCAGGTGATCGGCCGCGCGCTGCGCAGCGCGCGATCGCTGTGCCGCAGACAAAGATGCCCTGCGTTTTCTCAGCGTCTTGCGAAGCTGGGATTTGCGCAGGGCATCGGAAGAAGTGGTGGCTCCCACCTGTGCCGTCATTCGCTCGGTACCTTGAGACGAGGTCTCAAGTGGGTGCCGCAATCTGATTTTCGGGCTTCCCGCCGACTACGCGGGCCTGCACGCCCAACCAGCTTTGGCTCCCGGGGTTTGCAAATAGGCTCAAGGGGATTGGAGCAATCGTCGAACACTGCAGGAGACACCGAGGCCATCATAACACCGACCTCGCTCTCGCTTCGTATCGCGATGTCGGCGTATGGGCTTTACCGACGAACGTCGATTCGACAAAGGCGCCGGTATCGACGGCGTGGCCCGCGCCCTCGCGCGAATGCCGGCTTACTCCAGCGACAGGGTCGAATCGATGTCCAGGCGCAGCTGGCGTACACGTGCCAGGGCCGCGTCGTCGGGCTTGACCACCGATTCGGCGCCGCGCAGCTCGAGCAGTTCGCGCGCGATGTTGAGCGCGGCCATCACCGCGATGCGCTCCGATCCGAGCGCCTTGCCGCGGCGACGGATGGCGGTCATGCGCTCGTTGAGAAAATCGGCGGAGGCGACCAGGGCCTCATGTTCGTCGGCCGGGCAGACCACGGTGTATTCGCGACCCATGATGCGCACCGTCACGTTGCGCGCTTCGTCGCGGGAGTCGTCGTCGCTGCGCTCGCTCATGGCGGATCCTGCTCGGTTTCGAGCTGGCGTACACGCTCGACGATGCCTTCGATGCGTCGGCGCAGCTCGTTGTTGAGCGCCACCATGCGGTCGCGTTCCTGCTGGGCGCGGCGCGCTTCGAGCCGCGCCTGCCGGTAGGCGGCGGTCAGGCGCTGGACGCGCTGTTCGAGTTGTTCCAGTTCCTGTTCGAGCATCGGTTCCAGCGGGCGACATGCAGGTGACGCGGGGATGGCGAGGAGTATAGCCCTGCCGTCCCGCAAAAACGCCAACGGCCCGCGCGGGCGGGCCGTTGGCGACGAAGCGGCGACTCAGCGGATGATCAGGAACAGCGCGCCGCCGCTGCGCTGCAGGTGCAACAGCAGCTCGGGCGCCTTGGGGCCGGCGAGCTTGTTGAACTGCTCGATCGTGGTCACTGGCTGGCGGTTGACGCTGAGGATCACATCGTCCGGGCGCAGGCCGGCGCGCGCGGCCGGAGAGTTGGGGGCCACGTCCTGCACCTGGATGCCCTGCACGCGCAGCTGGCGCGCGATGCTCGGGTCCAGCACGCCGAAGGTGGCGCCGGTCAGCGCCGGATGCAGATTGCCCTCGGCCGCCGAGGTGGATTCCTCGCTGGCCTTGCCGATGGTGACGGTCACGGTGCGCGGCTTGCCGTTGCGCATGGTGTCGAGCTCCACCTTTTCGCCCACGCGCATCAGGCCGACGATGTTGCGCAGCTGGCCGAAGGTGGAAATCTCGCGGCCGTTGACCTTGAGGATGATGTCCTCGCTCTTGAGCCCGGCCTTGTCGGCCGGCGAGCCCGGCACCACCATGGTGATGACCGCGCCGCGCGTGCTCGGCAGGCCGAAGGCCTTGGCCAGCGCGGGCTCCAGGTCCTGGCCCTGCACGCCGATGCGGCCGCGTTCCACCGAGCCGTACTGCGTGAGCTGCGCCATGACCGTCTTGGCCAGGTTGGTCGGGATGGCGAAGCCGATGCCGATGTTGCCGCCACTACGCGACAGGATCTGGCTCGGCACGCCCACCAGCTCGCCGCGCAGGTTCACCAGCGCGCCGCCCGAGTTGCCGGGATTGATCGAGGCGTCGGTCTGGATGAAGTCCTGATAACCCTCGCCCATGCCCTGGCGGCCCAGGCCGCTGACGATGCCCGAGGTCACCGTGGTGCGAAGGCCGAACGGCGAGCCGATGGCGACGACGAAATCGCCGACCTCGAGCTTGTCGGAGTCGGCCAGCGTCAGCGCCTTGAGGTTCTCGGCCTTGATCTGCAGCACGGCGACGTCGGTTTCGGGGTCCTTGCCGATCAGCTTGGCGTCGAACTCGCGATCGTCGATCAGGCGCACCTTGATGGTTTCGGCCTGGTCGACCACGTGGCTGTTGGTCAGCACGTAACCCTTGGTGGCGTCGACGATGACGCCCGAGCCCATGGCCTGGCTTTCGCGCTCCTGCGGGCCTTCGGGGACGTCGAAGAAGCGGCGGAAGAACGGGTCCTGCAGCAGCGGATTGTTGATCTCCACCTTGGCCGTCACGGCGATGTTGACCACCGCCGGCGTCACCTGCTTGAGCATCGGCGCCAGCGAGGGCATGCCCTGCTGCAGCGGCAGCGAGGACTGCACCTGTGCCTGCGCGGGCAGGCCGGCGAGACCGCAGCCCAGGACCAGCGTCAGGGTGGCGAAGGCTTTGATCGGGGAGGGACGGAACATGGGCGGCGGCTCGATGAGGTCGCGGTTTTTAGGGTTTGTCGGCGGTTGACCCCGCGGACGGCCGCAAGTTCTGGGCCGCCGCGGGTGGCGCGATCAGTTCAGGCGGATGCGCGGATTGAGGCTGTAGCGGCCCGTGATGCTGGCACTGGCCAGCACATGGCTTTCGACGGCGGCCAGCACGTCGGCGGCGCCGAAGCCGGCGGGCAGATCCAGCGTGGCGATGTCGAGCGCGAAGACTTCGAAACGGTAGTGATGCGGCACGCTGTCGTTCCACGGCGGGCAGGGGCCGTCGTAGCCGTGGTACTGGCCTTCCATCTGGGCGTCGCCCTTGAACCAGCCGGTGTAATCGTTGATGCCCTGGGTGGCGCCATCGATGCCGCCGGGCTGCTGCTTGCCGCGCGCGGTCACGGCGCTGGAGGCTGCGCCCTCCTCGATCTGGCCGATGGTCGGAGCAATGTTGATCACGGCCCAGTGGAAGAACTTGGCGCGCGGCAGCTTGAGCGGCACTTCGCGATCTTCCTTGTTGACGTCATCGGGCCGGGTCGGCGCGTCGGGATCGGTGCAGACCAGGGCGAAGCTGAGCGTGCCGGCGGGCGCGCCGCTCCACGTCAGTTCGGGGTTGAGGTTTTCGGACAGTCGCACGTGGCCCCTGGGCGCCTTCACCGCAAAGGCGCAGCGCCCGGGAATCACGCCGCCGTCGGAAAACGTTTTGCTGGTCAGTTTCATCCTGTTTCGTCCTTGTCTTGTTCTTGTGCTGCGCCCGCGGGTGCGCAAGCCACGGCGGGCGCGTGAAGCGCCCAAGATTATGGGACAGAGGCCTGAACCGGAACAGGGCGATTCAGGCTGCGCTCGACATCGCGCGTGATCGCAAGCGCATAAAACGACAAAGGCCCGCAACGCGGGCCTTTGTCGACTGCGATGCTTTCGTGCAGGGCGATGGGCGATCGCCCTACATGGGCCGTCGTCGCGTCAGAACTGATAGCGCAGGCCCACCTGTGCGAAGTCGCGATCGCGCAGCAGGTTGCGCGATCCACCGCCGAAGAACGTGGTGTAGCCGAATGCCGCGTTCCAGGCCTGCGAGAAGCGCACCACGGTGCTGAAGATGACGGTCTTGCGACCTTCGACGAAGTTTTCGCCGGGGCCCGGCGACACGCCGTTGACGTCGTGCGACCAGATGATCGTGGGCTCCACGCCGATGCCGGGCAGCACGTTTTCGTAGCGCAGGATGCTGATGATGCGGTAGCCCCACGAGAAGTCGGTGACGAAGCCACCTTTTTGCTGCGTGGGGTTGAAGCGGATGCCCGAGGCGCCGATGACGGCCGAGTTGGACTGCGTCGAGCCGTCTGCGCCGGTGCCGTCGGCGCCCGCGCTGGCGTGCGTGAAGGTGCCCGGGCCTTCGATCTGCAGGCGCGAGGTCGAGGGCAGATTGAAGATCTGGCTGGCGCCGAACTCGCCGATCATGATGATCTGATCGGCGGCGACGAAGTTGTCGGGGCCGATCACGCCGGTGACGCCGAGGTTGTAGTTGGCGGTGCGGAATTTCTCCCAGCCGCGAATGTACTGGCCTTCGGCGTAACCCAGCGGATTGAGCCCGCGGTAGGCGGAGACGAAGTCCGGAATGCCGTAGCGCGCGCCGGGCAGCTGCGCCAGCGTGCCGGTGTCGAGCAGGGCGCCCACGCCCGGAATGCTGCCGAGGCCGGGAATGATCGTGCCGAGGTCGCCGACCAGGCCGAAGTCGTAGCTGTCGCCCTGGGCGCCAGTACCGTTGCCGCGCGGAAAGATGTTCTGCAGGGCGGCGAAGGCCAGGTCGGTGTCGTCGACCTGCAGCGGCTGGTTCGGGCGGTAGGCAATTTCGCCCTGCAGCGAGATGTCGCCGAAGGCGGTGTTGAAGCTGATGCCGTAGAGGTCGATGTCCTCGGGGTATTCGAGCTGGGCCTGGACGGTATCGAGCACGAAGGCGCTGCTACCCTCGGCCACGTTCTGATCGCGCACGGGCACGACGCCGCCGGGCAGGGCGCTCTCGATGAACAGCTGCGAGTCGAGGCCAGGGCAGGCTTCGGTCAGCACGCGCAGGGTGTCGCTGGTGGTCTTGCCGGCGCCGACCGCGGCCGGCGCGATGGCGTCGGGACCCGACAGGCAGCCGTAGTCGCCGGCATAAAAGCTCAGGTAAGGCAGGCGGCTGTGATAGCGGCCGGCGTACAGGGCGATTTCGGTGCCGCTGTTGAGCCACTCGGCGTAGTACTTGAGCGAGAAACCGAACTGGCCGCTCTTGCGTGCCCGGTTCTCGGGTCGCAGCGTGACCGTGCCCGAGGTGTCGGTGATGGCCGACAGCATGAGCTGGTCGGGCAGGCCGAGGCGGTCGGGATCTTCTGCGGTCTTGCCGAAGTCCAGGTGGATGTAGTCGCGTTGGTTGTCCGAGCCGATGTCCGTGGTCGACAGGTAGGAGCCCGCCGGCGGAATCTGTGCCGGCTCCCAGTCGTACTGATAGAAGGCCTCGAAGGTGAGGTTGGGCACGACCGTGGTCGAGGCCCAGATCGCCGGCGTGGGCTGCAGCACTTCCGAGAGTTCGAGGAACGCCGGGCGATACAGCGCGTTGACGTTGGGCGTGGAGAACGAGTTGAGGCTGCCCACGACCAGCAGCGTGCTCTCGCCCCAGTTGATGTTCTGGCGGCCGATCTTGATCGTCAGGTCGCGCTCGTCCGTCAGCGCGAAGGTCTTGGCCAGATAGGCATCGAGCAGCATGGCGCCGACGCCGATCTGGTCCTCGGTGACGCCGTTGCGCTCGATCTTGGCGGCTTCGCCGATGCCGCGGCGCGACTGGCCGTTGCCGGTGCTGTTGGCGGTCTGGATGTTGGGGTTGTAGTCGCGGCGGTTGTGGTTCTCGACGTCGTAGAACCCGTAGCCGCGGATGAACAGGTCGTAGCCCTTGTAGTTGAGCGTCAGGTCCATCGCCAGCTTGCCCACGGCCTGGGTGAGATCACCCTGGTCGTAGTTCATGTTGCCGTCGTCGTTGTTGTTCGAGAACTGACCCGGCGCCGCCACTGCCACGTCGTTGGCGTAGCTGCCTTCGCCAATGTAGCTATTGACGCCCAGCAGTTGGTGCGAGGCATTGGCGTAGTCCAGATGGCCCTGGCACGAAGTGCCCGCGCCGTTGGGTGCGACCGGGCAGAAGTTGGGGTTGACCTTGTTCTTGGCGATGAGGTCGTTGGAACGATTCTCCACGCGCCACTGGGCGCCGACACTCAGGTTGGTGTTGAGAACACCGGTGAGACCGTCGCCGGCGAGATCGAAATTGAAGTCGGTCGCCTGCGTCGGCTGCGCTGCGCCCAGCAAAACCAGGGTTCCGAGGCCGCACGCCACCCACGCGGCGCTCGGCGCGCCTCGCCTCTCAACGATGTCCATCCGCTTCTCCTCTTGCACCGCAGTTGTCGGAAGTGATGCGCGGCCATCTGTCGCGGCCTGTCGCACGTCACCTCTTTTTCTGACGCCCCAGTGATCTGATGACTCAGTCGTTTCGCAAGACTACTCCGCTTTGGCTCAGGCAGGAATTGGGGTTCTCCACCTAACGCGCGGTAAATATCACTCAAGTTCGAGCTTGCTCGGACGCAGCTGGCGGCGACCCATCGCCAGCAGGCGCGTGAACTGCTGGCTCAGGCGTTCGCCGAGCGGGCGCGGCCGGCGATAGTGCAGCTCGTAGACATCGGCGTCTTTCACGCGCGACAGCAGGTAATCGTCCGAAGTCTGCAGTCGATCGACGAGCTTGAGCGCCAGTGCCTGCAGGCCGAACCAGTGCTCGCCTGTGGCGACGCGAGCGATGTCCAGAACGGGCCGGTTCTGCGTGACGAACTGCTTGAACAGCGTATGGGTCTCTTCGATCTCCTCGCGGAATTTTTCGCGGCCTGCCTCGGTGTTCTCGCCGAACATCGTCAGCGTGCGCTTGAACTCGCCGGCCGTATGCAGCTCGAAGTCGACGTCGTGCTTGCGCAGCAGGCGATTGAAATTGGGCAGTTGGGCGACCACGCCGATGGAGCCGATGATGGCGAAGGGCGCCGCGAGAATCTGGTCGCCGATGCAGGCCAGCATGTAGCCGCCGCTGGCCGCGACCTTGTCGACGGCTATCGTCAGCTTGAGCTTGTGTTCGCGCAGCCGCAGCAGCTGCGACGACGCCAGGCCGTAGGCATGCACGAGGCCACCCGCGCTCTCGAGGCGCAGCAGCACCTCGTCGTGCTCGCGCGCCACCTGCAGCAGGCTGCTGATCTCCTCACGCAGGTGACCGACCGCCGAGGCCTGGATATCGCCATCGAAATCGAGCACGAAGACGCGGGGGCGCAGGGGTGCCGTCCCCTTTTTCTCGGCTTTGGCCGACTGCTTGAGCGCTTTCTTGCGCTGCGCTGTGGTTTTCTTGAGTTCGGCCGGGCCCAGCAGCTCGTCGTTGAGCGCATCGCCCATGTCGGTGTAGCGCTGGTTGAGGTGGCGAATGTCCAGATGTCCTTCGCCACCGCCTTCGCGCCGGGCCCGGGCGGCACTGGCGATTGCCGTCACCACCACCAGGATCGCGGCCAGCCAGGTGAGCGTTTTGGCCAGGAAAAGCCCGTACTCGATCAGGAATGACATTGCGTTTTGAAACCCTCGACGAATCCAAGAATGTAGTTTGCAGCCAAGGCCCGTTCCCAGGCCCCGAATGGGCACTGCTGCGTTGCAAAAAATTACAAAATAGGCGGGCAAACCAGTTGCCTGGGCTTGTTCAGCTTCGCCTATAATAGATTTGAGATTCTATAAGCCTTAATGGGCGTGCTTTTCATAGGGAGTACAAGAATGAAACGAGTTACCCGGGCCAGTCTGGTCGCCGGAATGATGGCGCTTGCCGCGGTTGCTCTGCCGGCTCAGGCTCAGGAGGCAGGCGTCGAGGACGAAATGCGTCCCTACCTGTCCGAACTCTACAGCTACACCTTCGAGAACGACGATCGCGTCGGCGTCGAGGAAGGTCAGGGCGGTCAGCTCAGCTTCGGCATGGCCATCAACAAGCACTGGGGCTGGGAAATCGGCGGTTTCTACAGCGAGTTCCCGCACGACAACTCGCCGGGTGCCAATGCCCAGCGTGAGTACGGTGCCAAGCTCGATGGCCTGTACTTCTACAGCCGCAACCCGGCCTTCGCGCCGTACTTCTCGATCGGCGCCGGTGCGGTGAAGACCGAGCTGCGCGGCACCGACCTCGACTCCACCGATCCGCTCGCGGATGCCGGCGTCGGCTTCTTCAAGTACTTCACGCTGTGGGGCCAGGACCTGGCCTTCCGCGCCGACCTGCGCTACCGCTACGTTTTCTTCGACAAGAACGCGCTCGGCGGCTCCGATGTCGACGGTCTGGGCGAGGGCGTGCTCAAGATCGGTCTGGCGATTCCGTTCGGCAGCCGCAAGGTCGCCGAAGCGCCGGCCGCGTCGGCGGCCTGCATCGACAGCGACGGTGACGGCGTCTGCGATCCGGCCGACCTCTGCCCGGGCACGCCGCCCGGCACCGCGGTCGATGCCAAGGGCTGCCCGAAGGCCGCCGCCGAAGGCGCCGCCCGCAAGTTCGAGGACGTCTACTTCGAGTTCGACAAGTCCGACCTGCGTGATTCCGAGAAGTCCAAGCTCGACAGCGCCGCCACCACCATCGACGGCATGAGCAAGACCTATCCGAACCTCAAGGTCGACGTCTCGGGCCACACCGACTGGATCGGCACCGACGGCTACAACCAGGGTCTGTCCGAGCGTCGCGCCAACCAGGTCAAGAGCTACCTGACGCGCAAGGGCGTCGATGCGGGTCGCATCAACACCTTCGCGTTCGGCGAATCCAAGCCCAAGGCCAGCAACGAGACGGCCGAAGGCCGCGCTCAGAACCGTCGCGCCGAAATCCAGACGCACGAGTAAACCTGCCGGCGCCGGGTGCTTCGCCACCCGGCAAGGGATCAGGATTCAGGCCCCGCCCGCGCAAGCTGGCGGGGCTTTTTGTTGGAGCCCGGCGAGCGGAGGCTGATTCGCGCCGAGCGGCCTCAAGTCGCTCTTGAGCCGCCGATGGGGGCTGGTTAGGCTTGGCTCCAGCCACTTCATAACGAGAATGACGGCGATGCGTCGCACAGGTGGAGCCCGGGAGCTGCGGCTGTTTTCATCGAAGTGGGATCGCCTTTTCGTCGTGCTGGCCACCGTGCTGGCGACGACATTGATCGGCCCCTTGGCATCGGCTGCGCCGGTGCGTCCGGTCGTCGATGGCGACGGCGATGGCGTGGACGACACTATCGACCAGTGCCTGTATTCCCCGCCCAATGCCGTCGTCGATGCGCACGGCTGCAGCCAGAGCGGCGATCAGGACGGTGACGGCGTCACCGACGATCTCGACGACTGCCCCTACACCCCGCCCGGCGCTCAGGTGGACGCCAGGGGCTGCGCGGTAGACGCCGACTTCGATGGCGTGGCCGATGGCCTCGATCGCTGCCCGGGATCGGAGCTGGGCGCGACCGTGGATGCCAGCGGTTGCGCGACGGGTCAGGTGGCTGGTGCGGCGGCAACGGTGAGGCGTCCTGCTGCCACTCCGATCAAGCCTGCCGCCGCTGTTATCGAGCAGGCTCCCGTGCCCGTCATCGCCGAGCAGACGGTGGTGCCCGCCGTGGGCGAGGCGGCCTCGGTTATGCCGCCTGCAGTGATCTCCGCGCCGGTGCCGGCGACCATTTCGGCTTCGGAAACGATCGGGGCGGTGCGCTTCGGGCGCAGTTCGTCCTTCATCGGTGGCAGCCAGAGCCAGGACCTCAAGCTTCTGCTGCCGGCGATCAGGAAAGCCCTGGCCGGGCAGCCGAATGCCCGCGTGGTGGTTCAGGGTTATGCGGAAGCCGGCAGTGAGGGCAGTGGCGCCGATACGCTGGCGCGAAGCCGCGCGAATCAGGTGCGTCGCCTGCTCGAAGCCGAGGGCATCGACACCCGGCGCCTCGCGTCAGTCGGCCTGCCGGCCGCTCAGCCGGTGCCGGGCGCGGCCGAGGGCAGCCTGCGCAAGGCCGAGATCGTCATCGAATCGGAGTGAGCCGCACGCCGCGCTTCAGGGCGATGGTGGCTGCGGCGGTCTCAGCAGGCTGGGCGAAAGCATCTGGGCTTCGGCCGCGCGAGCGCGCGCGATGCGAGTCGCCGCGTCGTCCGTCTCTGTAGAGATCCAGCCGCCCAGCTGGCCGGCCAGCAGTTCGCCGAGCGCCTCGATGTGCAGGGCATCGTCGTTGAGCGCCGGCACGTAGCGGAAGGCGCCGCCGCCCGCAGCGAGAAAGTCGTCGCGGTAGCGCAGAGCCACTTCCTCCAGCGTTTCGAGACAGTCGGCGGCGAAGCCGGGGCAGATCACGTCCAGGGTCTTCACGCCGGACTGCGCGAGTTGCGGGATCACCACATCGGTGTAGGGCTGCAGCCAGGGTGTCTTGCCCAGGCGACTCTGGAAGGCCACCGACCATTGGCCTTCGGCCAGCCCGAGCTTTTCGGCCAGCAGGCGAGCGCTCTTGTGGCATTGGCAGAAGTAGGGGTCGCCGGCCAGAAAGTAGGCGCGCGGAATGCTGTGGAAGGACATCAGCAGGTGATCGCCACGCCCCTGCTGTGCCCAGTGCGCCTGCAGGCTCGCGGCCAGCGCCGTTATGTAGCCGTCGTGATCGTGGTAGCTGTTGATGGTGCGCAGTTCGGGCACCCAGCGGCGTGGCCTGAGTGCGGCGAACGTCGCATCGAGCGCAGCGGCCGTGCTGGTGGCTGAATACTGCGCGTATAGCGGCAGCACCAGCACGCGGCGCACGCCTTGCGCCGCGAGTTCGTCAAGCGCGCCCGCGATCGAGGGCTCGCCGTAGGTCATGCCCAGCGCCACCGGAACCTCATGACCGAAGCGCGCGAACAGCCATTCGCCGACCCGTTCCTTCTGCCGCAGCGACCAGTGCAGCAAGGGCGAGCCTTCGGGCGAGCCAGGCTTCATCCAGATGCTGGCGTAGCTGTGCGCGAGCTTGCGTGGGCGCAGCGGCAGGATGAAGCCATACAGCACCATGAGCCACAACGGGCGCGGCAGTTCCACCACGCGGCGATCGGACAGAAACGGCCTGAGATAACGGCGGATGGCGGCCGGCGTGGGCGCTTCGGGCGTGCCCAGGTTGATCAGCAGCACGCCGGTGCGGCCGGCGGCCGCGTGCGGGCGGTCGATCGAATCAGTCAAGACGAGGTTTCGGGCTGGCGGTCAGGCCGCTTTGCGGGCGATTTCGCCGTTCTTCAGGCGGCGGAAGTAATCATGATACTGGCGCATCGCCTTGTTGCCGAGAATCAGCAGCAACGGCAGGTTGATGGCGTACATGAAGCCCATGCCGATGGTGCTCAGCGTGTCGAGCTGGCCCGAGGTCTTGATGAAACCGAAGCAGGCCGCCGCCGCCGCGACGCACCACAGACCGCGATACGGCGTCACCCAGCGTTCGCCGATCAGATAGATCACGCCCTGCTCGCCGTAGTAGCCGTAGCTGATGATGCACGACAGGCCGAACACCCAGACCGCGATGGTGATGAGCCAGCGCCCGAGCCCGTCGTGCACGGCATCGAAGCCCTTGGCGACCAGCGTGGAGCCACGGTAGTCGGCGAACACGCCGGCTTCGGCATAACCCGGCGACGTGGCCGATGCCACGGCCTGCCAGTCGAAGCGCATGCCGCCGTTGTCCATGACGTAGCTGCCGTAGACACGCTGGCGCTCGCCGCAGATGTCGGCCATCACGAACACCGGCGAGCCGGCCGGATTGGCGGCCAGCGCCGATTCGCGCACGGCCAGCTGCGTCGGGTCGATCTGCGGCTGCCAAT
>JALRLM010000045.1 GCA_023254435.1 Hydrocarboniphaga sp. | reverse complement strand
CTGGCTGCAAGGTCGCGATCGCGTGCTGCCCGACGATCTGCGCGAGCTGTTCCGCGAAGTGGTGGCGCACCGGATCTTTCTGCAGCCGCTCTACGAACCGCGCCGGGCCGAGCTGATGCCCCGGCTGTGCGAGGCGGTGTTCGATCGCATCGCCTCGCCGCCATGAACGCCACCACCGGCGCCAGCCTGGATTACGCGCTGAGCTGGCGCGTGCGCGGCCGCCAGCCTGGCGCGCATCGCAGCGCCTCGAGCGGTCGCGGCGGGCGCTTCGTCGACTGCGTGCCGTTCGAGCGCAATCCCGATCCGCGTCGCATCGACCTGCGACAGAGCCTGCGCGATCCCTGGCAGCGTCTTTACGTGCGCCAGTTCGAGGATCGCGTGCTGCTGCGCGTGCAGCTACTCGTCGATGGCTCGGCCTCGATGGCGCAGGCCGACGTGGCCGGGCCCGTTGCCGACTTGTGCGAGGCGGTCACCGCGGCGGCGCGCCAGCTCGGCGATCACTGCGGTCTGGTGGTGGCCTCGAATCGCCTGCGCTTCGAGCGCCGTGCCGCGCGCTCGGCCCTGCCCATCGGCGCCGCTCGCCGGGCCTTGCAGGCGCATGGGCCCGAGGGGCGCGGCATCGATGCCCTGCACGAGGCCGCGACGCGCCTGAGCGGGCGCCGGCTGGTGCTGCTGGTCTCCGACTTCGCGTTCGATGCTGCGCGCATCGAGCGCCTGTTCTCGGCGCTGTCGGCCCACGATGTCGTGCCGATCGTCGCAGGCGCGGCGGAGCCCGATCCGCTGCCGCGCTGGGGGCTTGCGCAGATGCTCGATCGTGAAACCGGGCAGCGGCGGCTGCTGTGGCTGCGCCCGAAACTGATCGCGGCATGGCAGGCGCAGCGCGAGGCGCGGCGGCAGGCGCTGGATGCGATCTGCGCGCGCAGCGGCCGGCGCGCCTGGCACCTGGGCGATCGCTTCGACGCGAGCGCCTTGTCCGCGCATCTGCTGAGTCCTTGAACGCCATGCGTGCGCGGGCCGCGACGCTTCGTCTGGTGCTGGCCGTGTTCGGCGTCGTCGCGACGACGCTCGGCGCGGCGACGATGGCGCATGCCGACGATGAAGATGCGCGCGTGCAGTTGATCGCCGAGCGCACCGTCGGCTGGACCATCGGCGACATCGTGCCGCTGACCGTGCTCGTCGATGTCGATGCACGCTGGCAGCTCGATCGCGGCGCCCTGATCCGGCCCGGCGAGCTGAGCCCATGGCTGGAACTGCGCTCGGTCGATGTCAGCGAGTCGCGCCGCGGTGCACGCCGGCACTATCGCCTGGCCCTGCGCTACCAGACGTTCTACGCACCGATCGAGGCGACGTCGCGGCAGATTCGCGGCTTTACGCTGATTCTGCGCGACGGTGAGCGCGAGCGTCGCGTGGCCTTTCCGGGCTGGAACTTCACCATGTCGGCCCTGCGCGTGGTCGGTGGTGGCGCCAGGACGCCGGCGCCGGGACAGGACCTGCTGCGACCGGATCATGCTGTGCAGCCGATCCCGCTGCGGCCCATGCTCTCGCAACTGGCGGTGGCGACCACGGCGCTGCTCGCGAGCCTGCTGCTGTGGGCCGCACATCGTGGCCTGTGGCCCTTTCACGCCCGCGAGGCGCGCCCCTTCAGCCGTGCTGCGCGCCAGCTGCGGAGACTCGACGCCACGCAGTCGGCGCAGTATCGCCAGGCCCTGCGCCTGCTGCACCGCGCCTTCGACGTGGCCGCCGGGCGTCGCCTGATGATGATCGACGCGCAGCGCAGCGCGCTGCCCATCCCGCCGGCGCTGCACGACGAAGCGCTGCGCTTCTACGGTGCATCCGAGCTGTGCTTCTTCGCCGATCGCGACGAGCAGGCGATGCGCGAATGGCCGCAGTCGGCGCTGCGGGCCTTCAGTCGCGAGCTGGCGCGCAGCGAGCGGGGCCGCGCGTGATCGACGAGCTGCTGTCGGCGTTGCGGCTGGAGATCGCGCGTCCCGCGCTGCTGTGGCTGCTGCTGCTCGCACCGCTGCCGTGGCTGCGGCCCGCGCGCGACGACTCGCCATGGCCCTGGCTGGGCCTGGTGCCGGTCGACGGGCCGTCGCGCCTGCTCGATCGACTGCTGCGCGCGATCGGCGTCGCGGCGCTGGTGGCGCTGGTGCTCGCGGTGGCCGGCATCTATCGCAGCGGCGACGCGGTGCCGCGCGTCGCCCAGGGCGCGCATCTGGCGCTGCTGATCGATCGCAGCAGCAGCATGAACAACAGCTTCGCCGGCGGACAGGCGGGCGTGGGCGAGGAGTCCAAGGCGGCGGCGTCCAAGCGCCTGCTCAAGGGCTTCGCCGAGCGTCGGCCGCATGATCGCGTCGGCGTGGTGGCGTTCTCGACCGCGCCGATGCTGGTGCTGCCGCTATCGGATCATGCCGATGCCGTCGAAGCCGCCATCGACGCCATCGACCGCCCCGGACTGGCCTACACCGACGTCGGCCGTGGCCTGGCGATGGCGCTCGATCTGTTCGACGCCGACACCGACGACACCGAGGCCTCGCGCGTGGTGGTGCTGGTGTCCGATGGCGCGGCGGTGATCGATCGCCGTGTGCAGGCGCGCCTGCGCGAAGCGCTGGCCGCGCGACCCGTGAGCCTGTACTGGCTGTTCCTGCGCACGGCGGGTTCGCCGGGCCTGTACGACCTGCCGGCTTCGCCGGACGATGACACGCCGCAGGTGATGCCCGAGCGGCACCTGCACCTGTTCTTTCAGAGCCTGAACCTGCCGTATCGAGCCTTCGAGGCGCGCGACGCGGCCGGCGTGGCGGCGGCGATCGACGAGATCGATCGCCAGCAGCGCGCCGAACTGCGCTATCTGGAACGCATTCCGCGCCGCGATCTCAATGCCCATGCGCTGGCCTTTGCCGCGTTCTGCCTCGGCCTGTTGCTGGCCGCGCGCCTGCTCGAAGTGCGCGTGGATC
>JALRLM010000357.1 GCA_023254435.1 Hydrocarboniphaga sp. | reverse complement strand
GTCGTCCCAGTCGCTGGCTTCATGCCACTCCCGGCACTCGCGCGCGGTTTCGCGAATCTGCTCCAGGCAGCTTTTCTGCAGCAGGCCCTGCGCCGCGCCGATCACGAGCGCTCGGCGCGTGCTCAGCAGGGCTTCGATGTTACGAATGCTCATGACCGCGCCAGCTTAGGCGACCGGGCCTTTCATGAGGCTGTCGGCACGCTGTCCCGGGCCGCGCATCAGCCGCTCAGGCGCCCACGAAGGGGCGCACGAAGGCTTCGGTGCAACGCGCCAGCGCATGCAGGTCGTAACCACCTTCCAGCATCGCCACGACACGCCCGGGACAATGACGCTCGCTGAGCGCCAGCAATTGCTGCGCGGTCCAGTAGTAGTCGTCGTCGCTCAGGCACAGGCTGGCCATGGGATCGCGCAGATGCGCATCGAACCCGGCCGACACCAGCACGATCTGCGGCGCGAAGGCATCGAGCGCCGGCAACCAGCGATCGCGCACCACGCGGCGATAGGCCTCGCTACCCTCGCCTGCCGCGAGCGGACAGTCGAGCAGGCCCGGCGCCTGCTCGTCGCCGGGCCAGTGCGGATACAGCGGATGCTCGTGTATCGACGCGAACAGCACGCGCGCATCGTGGCGGAAGATGTCGGCGGTGCCGTTGCCGTAATGCGCGTCGAAATCGATGATGGCCACGCGTTGCAGTCCGCGCGCCAGTGCCTCGCCAGCCGCGACCGCGACGTTGTTGAAGAAACAGAAGCCCATCGCCCGGGCGCGCTCGGCATGATGCCCCGGCGGCCGCACCGCGCAGAACACGAAGCCCGCGCGGGCTTCGAGCACGAGCCGAACGGCCGCGATGCCGGCACCGGCCGCATGCAGGGCCGCCTCGACGGTGTGGGCACCGATCGCGGTGTCTTCGTCGACACGGATCAGACCTTCGCCTGGCTGCGCACCGAGCATGCAGTCCACGTGTGCCGCGTCATGCACGCGCAGCAGGGCCTCGCGACTGGCCGCAGTGGAGCGCTCGCGTCCCAGAAACAGATCGAGACCGGTCACGCGCAGACGATCCTCGATCGCCCAGATGCGCTCGGGGCCTTCGGGATGCTCGGCCTCCATGCGATGCGCAAGGCATTCCGACGGACCGATCCAGCAGGCGGGCAGTGACGTCATCTCGATGCGGGCGGCAGGCACCCGAAAACCGAAGGTGCGCCACCTTAGCAGCCCGCCCTCCGCAGCGGCACCCGACCTTGGGCGTGCCGCGATTACGGGACCACCGAAGCAGAAAGCACAGCCGCCAAAGCAGAATGCCCCGCACACAGGCAGGGCATCCAATCGCTAAGTATCTGATTTTGGTGCGCTCGAGACGATTCGAACGTCCGACCACTGCCTTCGGAGGGCAGTACTCTATCCAGCTGAGCTACGAGCGCGAGGGCGGTATCTTAACGGTTTTGGCGGCGGATGACCCGTACCTCGGTCCGATGCACCGTTCCACCGCAGCCGCCATCGATCAGAACTGATACCGCACGAAAGTCGGCGCGTAGTCGCGATCACGCAGCAGTTGGCATCGCGGGCGTCGCCTTAGACGAAGTTGCCGCCAGGGCCCGGCGAGGTACCCCGCACGTCGTGCGACCAGATCAGCGTCGGTCTCAGGCTGATGGCGGCACGCTTCCGTCGCTGAAGGTGCCGATCAGTCGATGGCCGCTCGACAAGCGATCGGTTTGCCATTGGCCATGCGTCCAAGGCCGCTGCCATCGAATTTGCGAACGAGCTTCGACATGCCCTGCTCGACCTGCTTGCGCTCGCAACGCTTAATCAGAGCTTCCCTCGGGGCCGACGGCTCCGCGCCGACGCAGGGTCCGTCCACAGGAAGATCTCCGCAGCGGACCGGGCGATCACCCAGCCATCACCGGATGAACGGTCCTCTTCGGCAGTGACCGACGACAGCCGGCGGAGAACTCCTCATTGACAATAAAAGACAGTCATGTCTCAATCTATTTAAGACGAACATGTCTTAATTAACTTCCCGAGTCGTCCGAGCCTGTCATGCCGACCGCAGCCACCAAGAAAACCGCCTCGTCGCAGGCGCGAACCGCCGGGCGGCCGCGCCGCTTCACCTACGAGCAGATCGTGCAGGCGGCGCTGGACGTCATGGACAACGAGGGTTACGCCGCGCTGACGATCAGCTCGCTGGCCAAGCACATGAAGGTCTCGCACTCGGTGCTCTACAAGTACGTCGGCAACATCGAGGAGCTAGAGGTCGAGGCCCTGCAGCGCCTCGCGGCGGCCATCCCCATGCCCCGCCCCGGCACGCCGCAGCAGATCCGCCAGCAGACCATCGACTGCCTGATGGCGCTGCGGCAGATCCTGCTCAAGCACCCCGGCGTGCTCTACGTGCCGGCCGGGTCGCGTGCACGCGACACCTTCACCGAAAGCGTGGTGCAGTGGGTGCTGGCGCTGACGCCATTCGCCATCGACGCCGAAGCGGCGTCCATCGGCCATGCCGCGCTCGTCAACATGGTGGCGCAGAGCGCCGAAACCGAGCGCCATCTGGGCCCGCACTACGCGGCCGAAGCGCAGCGCACGCGCGACAAGCGCCTGCCGCGCATCCGCAGCCCTCAGTTCGTGCTGGAACACCTCATCGACAGCCTGTTCCCGGGTTTTCGGAAGTCCCTCTGATTCGTTTTTGATCTGTTTTTGATTCGCTTCGATTTGCCGTGATTCGCTGCAGGGGAGCCGCCATGTCTTACCGTCCGTTTCTCACGTCGCTGCCGCTGTACCTGATTCCGCTGTCCGTCCTCGCGCAGGCTCAGGTCGGCACGACCGACGCGCCGCGCGACGAGGGCGAGGCGAGCCAGGCGCTCTCCACCATTCCGGTCGGCAGCATCGAGCCTGAGCCGCTTGCGCTGGAACGATCCGAAGAGACCGGCGTGCAGCTCGAGGAGATCGTCGTCACCGCCACCAAGCGCGCCACCAGCGTGCGCGACATTCCGGCCACCGTCGCCGTGCTGTCGGGCGAGGCGCTGGAGCGCCAGGGCGTGCAGAGCATCGAGCAGATCGTCGCGCAGGTGCCCGGCGTGAACTTGAGCGACGACGGCGCCGGCAACGCCAAGCGCATCACCATTCGCGGCATTTCGTCGGCACCGTCCACCAACTTCACGGCCGGCACGCTGTTCGGTGACATTCCGTTCTCGGATCCCTTCGTGCCCAAGGTGCAGCTCGATCCGAATCCCTTCGACATGGCCACCGTCGAAGTACTCAAGGGTCCGCAGGGCACGCTGTTCGGCGGCACCGGACTCAACGGCATGATCCGCTACGTGCCGCAGGCGCCCGAATTCGACGGCGTGCACGTCAAGTACTACACGCAGTACAACGCCTATCCCGGCAACGGCGGCGACGGCTGGAGCTACGGTGCGATGGTGAACGCGCCGTTCGCCGACGACACCGCGGCCGTGCGGCTGATGGGCTTTCGTCGCGAGGCGCCCGGCTACATCGATGATACGCAGAGCGGCAAGAAGGACATCAACCGCGCCACCCAGCAGGGCGTGCGCGGCGCGGTAGCCTGGGAGCCCAACGAGGACTGGAAGATCAGCCTGCTGGGCGCCTGGCAGGACTATTCGCTCGACGACATCTCGATCGCCGACAACTTCGATGGCCGCCTGCAGCGCGGCAACGCGCCGCGTCCCTCGCCGATCGCCACCGAATACACGCTCGGCAACCTCGGCATCGAGCGCCGCTTCGACTGGGGCACGCTGGTGTCGCAGAGCTCGCTGTTCAACAAGCAGTACGACGCTTTCCAGGACATTTCGCAGATCGCGCTCAACGGCACCGTGCCGCTGATGGCGGGCTCCAGCTACAACAAGAGCAAGGGCTTCTCGCAGGAACTGCGCGCGGTATCGGCCGACACCGGCTCGCCGTGGAAGTGGCTGGGCGGCGTCTTCTACTACCGGCTCAACCTGTTCGACTGCAGCGAGGTGGCCGTGGCCGACGGCCTGCCGGGCCTGCCGCTGCCGCCCATCCTCGACGGCGTCATCGCCACGCCCTGCGCGCAGAATGCCGATCGCATCGAAGGCCAGGTCAACATCGCGCATCTGGTGGGCGACCTGCTGCTGACCGAGCAGGCGGTGTTCGGCGAAGTGGCGCGCAAGCTCGGCGACGACTGGGAAGTCACGCTGGGCGCCCGCGTCTATCGCACCGAATCCTCGGGCACCGTGGGCACGGCGGGCGCGCTCTACAGCTTCCAGAACGGCGGCATGCCGGCGAGCCGCGACGCGGCCTCGTCGCAGGACGGCATCAGCCCCAAGGTCTCGATCGTCTACGAGCCCATGCGCGACCTGCGCAGCTACTTCACGGTATCGCGCGGCTTTCGCTTCGGCGGCCCGCAGCTGGGCGCCTCGACGCCGACCACGCAGGTGCCCGATACCTACAAGTCCGACAGCCTGTGGAACTATGAACTCGGCGTGCGCAGCGACTGGTTCGACCGCACGCTGCGCATCGACGCTTCGGCCTACTACATCGACTGGACCGACCCGCAGGTCAATCAGCGTTCGGCCGACAACCTCGCGGTCTACATCGACAACGTCGGCGGCGTGAAGGGCAAGGGCGTGGACCTGTCGGCACGCTACCTGCCGCCGTTTCTGAGCGGCCTGTCGCTGACCACAGGCGTGAGCTGGAACGACACCGAGACCACGGCCGCCTTCGATGACGTCAGCGGCACCACGGTGCCCTCGGGCTCGCCGTGGCCCAACGCGCCGCACTGGCAGGCCTCCACCACGCTGGCCTACACGCTGCCGCTGAGCAACTGGGGCGTGAACACCTATCTGCGCCACAACTACATGGGGCCGGCCTGCAACGCCATCAACTGCACGCACAAGGTGTTCGACTACAACACCTACGACTTCAACATCTCGGCCTTCTCGATCGCGCATCCGCTGTGGCCGGAGGTGAGCCTGTCGGTGGAGAACCTCACCGACGAGCGGGCGATCAACGCATCCTCGACCACCTCGGTGGCGGGCTCGGACGTCAACGTCATCAACTACATCGCGCCACGCGCGGTGGTGGTTCGCCTCAGTGGCCGCTTCTAGTCCCGCGTCCGCAACGACGATGACGACCATCCACGCACCCGAAGCCGCGACGACGATGCGCGAAGGCGACATCGACGTCGACGGCGGCAGCCTGCACTACCGCCTCAGCGGGCCGGCGACGGCCGCGCACACCGTCGTGCTGGAGAACGGCTGGAGCGGGTCCTTCCCGTACATGCACTGGCTCGAACAGGCGCTCGCATCGCAACTGCGCGTGCTCGCCTACGATCGCGCCGGCATCGGCTACAGCCGCAGCGCGACACCGCCGAGCGTCGCCGGCATCAGTCGCCACTTCGAATCGCTGCTGTCGGCGCTGGGCATCGACACGCCGGTGATCGTCGCCGGTCATTCCTACGGCGGCCTGATCGGCGTGCTGCATGCGGTGCAGGCACCCGCGCGGGTTCGCGCCCTGGTGCAGATCGATCCGACGCCCGACGGCGACGACGCGCTCATCGATCCCTCGTTCAAGCTGGTGCCCGCGATCGCGCGCTTCATGCAGCTGTGCGCGCTGCTGGGTCTCGACGGTCCGCTGTCGTCGACGCTGGCGCGGCAGCTGCCGGCCGAGACCATGGCGCGGCTCAGGCCCGGCCGACGCTGGATGCTGCGCTCGCTCGAAGGCGCCATCGCCGAGATCGGCCTGCTGCAGGCAATACGGGGCGTCATCGCCACTTCGCCGCAGCGCTCACGATGCCCGCGCCTGGTGATCAGCTCCGCGCCACCCGAGACCTCGCCCTCGTGGCTGCAGCGGCGACTGGGTTCGCCCGCCAAGCAACAGCGTTTCCAGCAGGCCGCGCAGGCGCAGCACCGCCTGCAGGCCGCTCTCCACCCCGACAGCCTGTGGACCACTCAGGCCTACGACCACGTCGGCCTGATCGCCGATCGCGCCAGCGCGAACGAAGTCGCCGGCCGCGTATTCGCTTTTCTTCAGCAGATGCCTTCATGAAAGTCTCGTTGCCGATGTTCGATGTCGATTCCGTGCGCCGCATCGCCCGCGCCCAGCTGGCCGGCGACGACGAGGCCGGTGCTGCCCTGTGCGTGTACGTGGACGGACACGAGGTGATCTGCGACAGCTTCGGCATGGCCGACGCGCGCCGCGGCATCGCTTATGGCGTCGACTCGCTGCAGATCACCATGAGCATCGCCAAGGGCGTGACCACGGTGCTGCTGGCGATGCTGATCGATCGTGGGCAGATCGATCCCGGACAGCGCGTCGCCCACTACTGGCCGGAGTTCGCGGCCGCCGGCAAGGGCGACATCAGCGTGGCGCAGCTGTTCTCGCATCAGGCCGGCCTGCCGCTGCTCGACGGCGGACTGTCGCTGGCGCTGGTGGCCGACCGCGAGCGGCTGGCGCAGGCGCTGGCCGCGCAGGCGCCGCTGTGGGCGCCGGGCACGCAGCACGGCTATCACGCGGTGACTTTCGGTCATTACGCCGATGCGCTGTTCGAGCGCGTCAGCGGCCACACCCTTTGCGAACTGCTGGCCGGGCTGCGCGAACGCCTGGGTATCGAAATCTACTGCGGCCTGCCGCGCGAGCTCGGCGAACGCGCCGTACAGGTGCTGCGTGAAATCGCGCCGCCGGCGCCGGCTTTCGTCCCCGAGCGCGACAGCCTGACGTTTCGCGTGCTGACCAACTTCCCTGAAATGCTGGTGGAGCCGCAGGCCTTCTTCAACGGCGAGGCGCTGCGCTCGGTCTGCATACCGGCCACCAATATGTACGCCAACGCGCGCAGCCTCGCGAAGCTGTATTCCGCGCTACTCGAAGATGGCGACCATCGCCTGTGTTCGCCGCAGGCGCTGGCCACGGTCACGCGCGAACGGGTGCGCGGCGCCGACGCGGTCAACCTCGGCGAGATGGCCTACGGCCTGGGCTTTCAGCGGCCCAGCGCGCTGACGCCGTTCTCGCCGAATCGCGCGGCCTTCGGCCATTGCGGCATCGGCGGCTCGGTGGCGTTCGCCGATCCCGATCGCCGGCTCGCGCTGGCCTGGATGCCCTCGCGCATCGGTTCGACGTCCTGCGATGCGCGCCTGCTCGCCGTCGTCGACGCGGTCTACGCCGCGCTCTGATCACGGCAACGCCGTGCGCCACAGCATCCTCGACCTGTTCAAGATCGGCATCGGGCCTTCGAGCTCGCATACCGTTGGGCCGATGCGCGCGGCGAAGGCCTTTGTCGAAGCCTTGCAGGCCGGCCCCGGGCTGGCGCGCGTCGCCAGCGTGGAGGTGACGCTCTACGGCTCGCTGGCCGCGACCGGCATCGGCCACGGCAGCGACTGGGCGATCCAGCTCGGTCTGTCGGGTGCCGAGCCGGCGACGCTGGAGCCGGCCGAGGTCGCGCCGCTGCTCGAGCGCATCCGCAGCACGCGCACGCTGATGCTCGGCGGCACGACGCCGATCGCCTTCGACGCGCAGCATCAGCTCGTGTGGATGCCGGCGCAGCGCCTGCCGCGTCACAGCAACGCCCTGCGCTTGCGCGCGTGCGACGCCAGCGCAGCAGCCTTGCTCGAGCAGGTCTATTACTCGATCGGCGGCGGGCTCATCGAAAGCGACCATGCCGCCACGGCGACGACCGAGGCCGCGCCTTTTCCGCATCGCTACGGCAACGCCAGCGAGCTGCTGGACTGCGCGCGCCGAAGCGCGCTGCCGCTCTGGCAGCTCGTCGAGGACAACGAGATCGCGCGCCACGGCCGCGAGTCGCTCGACGCCGGGCTGGCGCGCATCGCCGCCACGATGTCGGCCTGCATCGACCGTGGCCTGCAGACCGATGGCGTGCTGCCGGGCGGCCTGGGCGTGAAGCGTCGCGCACCGCGGCTGTATCGCCGCCTGACCGGACGCCTGACCGGACGCCTGACCGGACACCCGGCCGGGCCGGCAAGCGATGCCGCGGCCGCTACCACCGAACCGACGCTCGATCCGATGAATGCCATCGACTGGCTCAACGCCTACGCCATGGCCGTCAACGAGGAGAACGCCTGCGGCGGACGCGTGGTGACGGCGCCCACCAACGGCGCCTCGGGCGTGATTCCGGCCGTGCTGCGCTACTACGAGCGCTTCGTCGCCGACGCGACGCCGGCGGGCCGGCGCCGCTTTCTGCTGGTGGCGGGCGCCATTGGCGTGCTGTACCTGGAGAACGCCTCGATCTCGGGTGCCGAAGTGGGCTGCCAGGGCGAAGTCGGCGTCGCCTGTTCGATGGCCGCCGCCGGCCTGGCCGCGGCGATGGGCGGGCGCAACGAAGTGATCGAACATGCCGCCGAGATCGGCATGGAACATCATCTGGGCATGACCTGCGATCCGGTGCGCGGCCTGGTGCAGATTCCCTGCATCGAGCGCAACGCCATCGGCGCGGTGAAGGCCGTCAACGCCTGCCGCATGGCGATGCAGGACGACGACGAGCATCGCGTCTCGCTGGACGAGGTCATGCAGACCATGCTGCAGACGGGACGCGACATGCAGTCGCGCTACAAGGAAACCGCCGAGGCCGGTCTGGCGGTACACGTGCTTCGGAGGCTGCAACCATGACCACCCCTGCTGCGGCGCCACTCAAGCGGAGCCTGCTGCTGGCCTTCATCCTGCCCACGCTGATCCTGGGCTTCATGCACGGACCCGAAGGGCAGATCCAGGGCATCTACGCCAAGCACGCCGGCCTGTCGCTGTCGGCGCTGGCCGGCGCGCTGCTGCTGACGCGCCTGTTCGACGGACTCACCTACCCGCTGATCGGCCACTGGTGCGATCGCAGCTTCGCGCGCAGCGGCAACCGCAACATCTGGATCCTGTCGGGCACCGCCATTTCGGTCTTCGGCCTGTGGTTTCTCACCCACCCGCCGGCCGAGGTCGGCGTGGTCTGGTTCGGCGCATGGATGGCGGTGACCTACCTGGGCTGGAAAGTCATCGAGATTCCGCTGCAGGCCTGGAGCTACGGCCTGACGCAGGACTACGCGCAGCGCGCGCGCGTGCAGGCCTGGCGTGTGCTGGCGACGCTGATCGGCACCGTGCTGTTCTTCGCCACGCCGCAGCTGGCGGTGCTGTTCGGCCTGTCCGAGAAACCCGAGCTGGACTTCGCCGCGCTGGGCCTGTCGGCGCTGATCGCGCTGCTGGCGCTGCCGCTGTCGGCCTGGATCGTGACGCGCAA
>JALRLM010000010.1 GCA_023254435.1 Hydrocarboniphaga sp. | reverse complement strand
ACCGTTGAAATAGAAAAACACGCCGTCCATTTTCAAGAGATTAGTGGCCGGATCAATAATACTCATCGAGGAACTCGAATGAACCCTCGTCCCAAGCACATCGCGCTTGCGATGCTGTCCGCCTCCATGACCACGCTGGTGGCCTGCGCCGGCTCGACGCCGGTGGCGCCGGCTCCCGCCGCGCCGCCGGTGGCGGCCGTCGCGGCTCCGTTCGACATCCTGATCCGCAATGCCCGCGTCATCGACGGCACCGGCGCGCCGTGGTTCCGCGCCGATGTCGGCGTGCGCGACGGGCACATCGCGGCGGTGGGCGACCTGTCGGCCAGCAGCGGCAGGCAGACCATCGATGCGCAGGGCAAGGTGCTGTCGCCGGGCTTCATCGACATGCATTCGCACTCCGACCTGTCGCTGCTCAAGGACGGTCGCGGCCTGTCCAAGATCATGCAGGGCGTCACCACCGAGGTGATCGGCGAGGGCGTGTCGGTGGCGCCGCGCCACGCCGGCGACGACGACGGCCAGTACGGCATCAAGCCCGACTGGACCACGCTGGCTGGCTACTTCGACCGCCTGAAGGCCCAGGGCACCTCGGGCAACGTGATGTCGTACATCAGCGCCGGCCAGCTGCGTCGCTACGTGATGGGCGAGGGCGCGCAGCGCCGCGCCACGCCGGCCGAGATCGAGCAGATGAAGGCGCTCATGGCGCAAGGCATGCAGCAGGGCGCCGCCGGCCTGGTGATGGCGCTGGAGACGCCCGGCTCGGTGCAGTTCGCGCCCGAGGGCGACCTGAGCCTGGCGATGCCGACCACCGACGATCTGATCGCCATCTCCAGGGTGGCGGCGCAGTACGGCGGCATCTACGCCACGCATCTGCGCGACCAGGGCGAGCATTTCGAGGACGGCATCCGCGAGGCCGCCATCATCGGTGAGAAGGCCGGCATCCCGGTGGAGATCTTCCATCTCAAGGCGGCCGGACGTCCCAACTTCGGCAAGATGGGCCCGGCGCTGGCCACGCTGCACGAGGCGCGCAGCCGCGGCATCGATATCGCCGCCGACGTCTACCCGTACATCGCCGCCGCGCATCCGCTGTCGGTGGAGATTCCGCGCTGGGCGCACGAGGGCGGAACCGAAAAGATGCTGCAGCGACTGGCCGACCCCAAGCTGCGGCCGCGCCTGCAGGCCGAGGTCAAAAAGTACATGACCACCAAGTACTACAACGAACTCACGGGTGCTTCGGGCGCCGATGCGGTGATCGTGTCCTCGGTGCCCAACACGCCCGAGAAGTACGTCGGCAAGACCCTGGGCGACATCGCGCGCGCAAAGGGCAAGGACCCGTACCTGGAAGTGCTGGACCTGTCGATCGAGCAGAACAACAAGGTCGGCATCGTCATGTACTACATGTCCGAGAAGGACATGAAGCTCGCGCTGCAGGACCCGTTCATCAGCTTCGATTCCGATGGCACGGCCGGCGCGCCGGATTTCGGCGGCCGTCCGCATCCGCGCTGGTACGGCACCTTTCCGCGCGTACTGGGCCACTACGTGCGCGAGGAGAAAGCCCTGCCGCTCGAGGACGCCGTGCGCCGCATGACCTCGTTGCCGGCGCAGCGCATGGGCGTGATGGATCGCGGCATCGTGCGGCCGGGCCTGTGGGCCGACCTCGTGTTGTTCGACCCGGATCGCATCATCGACAAGGCCAGTTTCGAGAATCCGCACCAGTTCCCCGAAGGCATCAGCCACGTCATCGTCAACGGTGTCACCGTGGTCAGCGAGGGCGCGCACACGGGCGCGCTGCCGGGCATGCCGGTGCGCGGACGCGGCTACCGGGCGCCCTGAGCCGGGCGACGACGCGCGTCGCTGCACGGCGGCGCGTTCGGACGTAGCATCGGAGCCCCCTGCATGGCGGCCCGCTGTGTCCGTTCTGCTTTTCATGGCCAAGCCGCCGGAGGAGGTGCGCGAAGGCCTGCTGCGACTGATCGACGGCATGGGCCTGCCGTCGCGCCTGGGCGATGCGCTGTTCGCGCCGGGCAACTGGCATCAGTCGCTGTCGACGCGCTTTCCCGATGCGCCCGGGCTGTCGCAGGTGCTGGCGCGGCTGGCGTCGTCGATCCAGGTCGCGCCGTTCATGATGCGGCTCGATCGCCTGGGCGCCACCAGCGGCGGCGGTGGCAAGATCCACTGGCGCTTCCGGCCGGCCAGCGAGCCGCCGGGACTGCGCGCGCTGGTCGACGCCATCCAGACCGTGTCACAGGCTGAGATCGCGCCCACCGCGCACGTCACCATCAGCTACCGCGCGCCGGGCAAGCTGTCGACGCTGCGCGTCGCCCCGGTGTACTGGAAGATCGACGAATTCCTGCTGGTGCGCGGCGGCGGCGATCCCTATCACTACGAGGAAATCGGCCGCTGGCCGTTGGCGGGGCGCAGCGTGCTGCCGGGCGGGCAGCTCGACCTGCTCGATCACCACTAGTCTGCCGGGCGGGCCCGCCTCAGGCCGGCTGAGCCTGTGGCGGCCGGCTGCGACGCACCAGAAAGATCATGGCCGCCGCGATCAGGCAGGCGATGCCGGCGGTGTAGAGCGCCGGCGTGTACGACAGCAGCATCGTGCGGCTGAGCCCGCCGCCATAGGCCGCCACCGCGCTGCCGACCTGGTGCGAGGCGAAGATCCAGCCGAAGATCATCGGCGCGCGCGCCTTGTC
>JALRLM010000580.1 GCA_023254435.1 Hydrocarboniphaga sp. | reverse complement strand
TCGCCGGAGCCGGAGACGTCGAAGGCCGCGCGGCCGATCAGCAGTTGCCAGGTCTGCAGGGTCCAGCGCAGATCGCGCACCGCGGTCTGGCCGCGCACGATCACGCCGGCGGCCGAACCCTGCTGCAGCGTGCCGGCGATGCCGGTCAGTTCGACTGCGGCGTTCTCGGGTTCCAGGTGACCGTAGACCACGGCCAGCGGCGCGCGCATGACCAGCGCGTAGACGAAGACCAGCAGGCCCAGCAGGATCAGCCAGCGCGTCTTCATCCGCTTTTCCGGGTCAGCGACAGGCGGGCGTCGACGATGCCGGGGGCGCTCTGGGCTTCGACGTCAAGCGTCTGCACGGTGATGGCATAGCGTGTCTGCAGTTCGGCCAGCCAGCGCACCAGATTGTCGAATGGCACGTCGTCGAACCAGACTTTCACTTCGCGATCGCCTTCGGGTTGCAGGCGTTCGGGGGCCTTGCCTAGCGTGCCAGTCTTGCTGGCCTGATCGACGGCGGCCAGCAGCGACATGCCACCGCCGACCTGGGCGCCGCGCGCGCCGCGCGAGGCGCCGCTGACGGCGACCGCGGCCGACTCGAGCTGCGCGGCGAGAGCACGCGAAGAGTCGAGCGCATTGAGTCGCTGCTGGTGCAACTGCGTCACCGGCTCGATCGCCATCAGGTAGATCAGCGTCAGCAGCAGCGCCACGCCGCCGACGAGCAGGATCCAGCGTTCGCGAACCGACAGCGCATCGAAGCGCGTGCGGCCTTGTTGCAACAGGTCTTGGATCGACGAGGCCACTGCGGCTACACCGGTGAAAGTTTGACGCGCACCTGCACGCCTTCGCTGCCGGCATCGGCCGACTGCACTTCGAGGGCGGCGGCGCGCTGCGAGGCGAACCACTCGCGCAGACGCTCCACCACCTGCAGGTCGCTGGCGCGCAGTGCCAGGAACAGGGCGCCGTCGCGGAACTGAATGTTCTGCACGCGCAGTCCCTGATTGGCGCTCACCGCCTGGGTCAGCACCTCGAGCAGCGGAAACACGCCGCCTTGCGCGCTGCTGCCCTTGATCGCCTTGATCTGCTGATCGAGCTGGACCTGGATGTCGACGATGCGGGTCTCGCTCGGGAACAGCGTCTGGAAGCGAGCCAGGTTGGCATCGTCCTGCACCTGCACGTCACGACCCAGGCGCCAGGTTTCGATGCCGTAGACGCTGGCGCCGAGCAGTAGCGTGATCGCGGCCAGCGAAGCCGCGGCGCGCCAGGGCTTCCAGTAACGTTCGAGGTCCTGGCGCTGCGAGTAGCCTCCCTGCAGCAGGTTGATGCTGTGCGCCTGATCGAGATGGCGCACGAAGGCGTCCAGCGAGGCGCTGTAGCCCGGCAGCAGTTCGACCGGCCAGTCGATGCGGCTGTAATCGAGCCCGGCCTTGCTCGGAATCAGCAGGCGCAGCGTGTGCGACTTTTCCGCGTCGGCCATTTGCAGATAGGCCACCAGATCGTCGGGCGCGCAGCTGAAACCGCCGAAGGCGGCATTGCGCACCACCACCTGTTCGGCTTCGGCCAGCGCCGTCCAGCGCGGAGGATCAAGGCTCCAGGGCAGGGCCAGCGTGTCGGGGATCAGGGCTTCGGGGCGCAGGCCACGCTCGCGGAACGGCGCCAGCCAGCCGTCCATGAGCGCGCGCGTGGTGACGGCGATGGGATGGCTGCCGTCCGCCTGACGTGGCCCGATGGCGAAGTGCAGGGTGTCGACGTCTTCGGCCAGCTGCTCTTCGAGCTGGTAGGGCGCGGCCTGCAGAACCTTGGAGGGCTGGCGCGCCGGCACCGTGACCGAGGTCAGGTGTACGTCGGCGCCCGGTACGAGCACCACGATGCGGTGTCCGGCCGCGCGCTGCAAAGCCTGGTCGATGACGCCCTGCTGCACGCTGATGGCCGTCGGCCGGTCGGCCGGTGCATAGCCGTACTCGACGGTGGCAACGGTCAGGGCCTCCAGCGGCACGCCCGAAGGCAGGCGGATATAGAGAGTCTCTCGCAAGCGGCTGGACGCGGTCGTTGGGAAGTGATTCGGCCGATTGCTGCGGCCGGGCTATTCGCTGTCGGTACTGCGGGCAATCACCAAAGGCTCGCCCGAATCCGCCCGATAATAGAGGCTGTATATTGCCACACGCGAACTACCGATAGTCGCCTGCGCCCGCAGCTGAAAGAACTTGCTGCCGGTGCTGATCATGGCGGTCTCCACGTCCTGTCCCGTGAGGGCGCCGTTGCTCATGAGCTCACTCGTGTTCTCGGCGGGCTTTTCGAGCCGGTCGCGGATGAATTCCTCGAGCGCGGCCGAAGGCTTTACCGCCAGCGCACGTACCAGCGCCTCTGGCGCCGTGTTGACGTTGATGGCCGTGCCGATCTGCGGCAAGGCCGACACGTAGGGCAGCAGGGCCTTGTAGATATCCGGCGTCACGCCCTTGATCGCCATGAGCTCGGTGACGCTTTGCATCGGCCGGTTGGCGGTTCGATACGGCGGCACGGCCGACAGATACTCGTTGTCTTCGGCGCCGTCGTAAGGCGTGGGACTCTGGTCGCGATCGACCCAGTCGCGCAGCGCCTCGCTGATCGGCCGCGCCAGCGAGGGCTCCAGTTCCAGCAGCTCGAACAGGCGGATCAGCACGTTCTGCCATTGCGTGAAACGCGCACTGTCGCTGGCCGCGAAGTTGTTGAGGTTGAGGCGGCCCTGCAGATCGACGATCTCGCCGCTCAGAAAGCCTTGCTCCACGGGCAGTGCCTGCACGGGCTGGGCCCAGATGTCGCCCAGCGAATCGATCTTGTTGTTCTTGGCGTCGCGCTGAAGAATCGTCTTGACCCAGGCCTCGACGCCGACCGCATACCACCAGGCTTTCTCGGTCTCCTGCAGCGTCGAGGTGCGCTGGATGCCCAGGCTGCTCGCCGACAGCACCGCGGTGGCCGCGATGACGGCCAGCGACACGATCAGGATCGCAGTGATCAGCGCGATGCCGCGTTGGCGGACGGGGGCGATCACTGTGTGATCTCGCCGTCGCCCGTCGGTGGCGGATCGGGATCGGTCGGCGTCACCTCGCTTCCGTTCCCGCCGCCATCGTCGTTGCCGTTGCTGCCGTCTTCGGTTCCATCCGGTAGCGAACTGCCCGAGTTGAACTGGCGCTGGAGATTGGCCGGCAGGGGCTCGGCACCGGGCTTGAACAGAAAACGCAGTTCGCCCATGTCTTCGGTTTCGAGTGTGACTTCAACCGCCAGCGGTGGTGGAACATCGGGCTGGTTCTCGGATGAGCTGCTCGAAGCCTGCGACTGCACGGGCCACTGCTCGACCCATTCGTTGCTCGTGCTCATGTAACGCCAGCGCAATTCCTTGACGCGATCGAGCAGGGTGATGCGTGCAGGCTGCGAATCCTGTGCGCGGTCCAGCACGCGATAGCTCGCGCGGATCAGCTGATGATCCTCCAGCATGTACATGACCCGTTCCATGCTGCTGCGGCGCAGGAACAGCGGATTGCGCCAGCCGCCACGCGTCAGTTCCAGCGCGGCCTCGTGCGCGCCGCGCAGCGCGGGCTGCACGTCGCCGTAGTTGTCGCGGATGGGGCGGATCGCCAGGTTCTGGAAATCGGCCCGCATGCGCATGTACATCTTCTGCAGGTCGGCGGTGCGCTTCATCGACACTTCGATCGAACTGCGCGTCTTGAGCACGCTGTTGAGCCCGCCGTAGGCCATTGCCGCCATGATGGCGAAGATCGCCACAACGAGCAGGATTTCGAGCAGCGTGAAACCTTGCTGCGAGCGGCGCATCATTTGGTGACGAAGCTCGAGACCGAGGCCAGTACGCCCTTGTTCTTGGGGTCGTCGGGCGCCAGCACTTCCACGTCGACGCGCCGCAGGTTTTCGTCCTGTGTCGCCTGCACTGTGCTGCGCCATTGCCATTCGATGCCGGCCATCTCCATCCTGCCGTCACTCTTGCCGGTGTCGGGCCAGTTGGGTTCGAGCGCGATCTCGGTGAGCCGGTTATGGGCCACCCACAGAGCGACGGTCTTCTGACGCAGATAGCCGGCGTTGGCGGCATAGCGCGACATGCCCGAAATGACGGCGCCGAGCGCCATGGCCAGCACGGCGACGGCGACCAGCACTTCCACCAGCGTGAAGCCGGCCGAGGCCGCGGGCGATGAGGGGCGGTTCACGAATTGCTCTGTTCGCGCTTGCGCGTGCAGCGGGTCAGCACGTCGCATTCGAGGCGGTAATACGAGGCGTAGTTCTTGAGCTTGAGATCGATGGCGAAGGCCGAGGCGTCGCCGCTCGACAGCAGGAACACCTGCGGCTGCGGGCGATTCTTGGGGGACTCGTTGAGCTTGAGCCGGGCGTCACTGTCTTCGCCTTTCTCGGCGGCGAGGTCGGCGCGCTCTTTCTCGCGATCGACCTTGATCGGTGAGACTTTCTGCCCCTCAACCCAGAGGTCGAGATAGAAGGGCGCTTCGATCTGGCGCGGCCGCAGCGGTCCGGCGTCGATGGTCTGCCACAAGCCCTGCATGTCCTGCGCCATGAACTCGAAGCCTTCGGTGGTCGAGCGCAGACCGATTTCCATGCCCTGGACCTGCGCGGTTTCGGCCGCGTAGTTGACCAGCTGTTCGAGCCGCTCGGATTCGCTCTGCAGGCGATCGTCCACCGAGCGATTGCCGATCGACAGGCTGATGCCGGTGATCATGATGCCGATGATCAGGATGACGACCAGGACTTCGACGAGGGTAAAGCCCGCTTCGCGAGTACGCCTCGATTCAGCCGGGCCGGACCCGGGCGTCCTAGCCCGGGCATTCGCCAGGATAGAAACCTTCGGTTTCAATCCGGGTTTACCCACCCAGGTTCCAGTTGCCGATGTCGGCGGCGGCGTTCTCGCCGCCCGGGCGGTTGTCGGAGCCCAGCGAGAAGATGTCGATTTCGCCCTTCACGCCCGGCGACAGGTACTGATACGGGTTGCCCCAGGGATCGTTGGGCAGCTTGGCGACGTAGCCGCCCTGCTTCCAGTTCTTGGCCTGCGGCTCGCCGGAGGGCGGGGCGACCAGGGCTTCCAGGCCTTGCTGGGTGGTGGGGTAGACGAAATTGTCGAGCTTGTACAAATTGAGCGCCGATTCGATCACGCGGATATCCTGCCGCGCCTTGGCGATGCGGGCATCGTCGGGCCTGTCCATAATGCGCGGCACCACCACGGCCGCCAGGATGCCGAGAATGACCACCACGACCATGATTTCGATCAGCGTGAAACCCCGCGCAGTAGCGGGCAGGGCGGCGTGGCGGAACGCGCGCGAGGGCGTTCTTTGAATCGTGAGCATGGTGGCTTGGGACCTGTTGAACGTCGGGAATGTCGACTAGGCGCGGGATGATAACAAACGCTTCCGACCGCACTGTGGCAGTTTCGTTCTCCCCCCGGATCTGGCTCGCACCGCTGCTGCTGATGCTCCTGCTGCTCGCCACCGAGTGTGGCGGCGAAGTCGTTCGTCTGGCCCTGCGCTTCGACCGTTCGGCCATCGAGGCCGGGCAGTGGTGGCGGCTGCTGAGCGGCAACTTCGTGCATCTGGGCTGGTACCACTGGATGCTCAACGAAATCGGGATTGCCGTGCTCGTCATGTTGTGCCCCGAGTCACTGTCGATCGCGGTTCTGGCGCGGCGTGTGCTTGTGATCGGCGCAGGTATGGCGCTTTGCTTATATCGTTTCGTGCCATCGCTGCAGACCTACGTCGGGATGTCGGGGGTCATCCACGGCTTGTTTGTGCTGGGCCTGCTGCCACAGGTCCTCAAGCGCGATTTGATCAGTCTGGGCTGTCTGGTCTTTCTGCTCGGCAAGCTGGGTTACGAGCAATTTGCGGGAGCGCCGATCTCGGACGAGGCGGCGATTGGCGGGTCGGTGATCACCGATTCGCATTTCTACGGCGCGCTGACGGCCTTCGCCTACGCGGTGGTGTTTCGCGTATGGGATCAGCCCGAGCGTCTCATACCTCGATTTGCGGGCAAAAAGCCCGCACCAGGAGAGTGATTCGAATGAAGTATGCCTTGCTGTTTCCGGGCCAGGGCTCGCAGGCCGTCGGCATGCTCGCCAAGCATGCGGCCTCCGATCTCGAACCGACGTTCCGGGAAGCTTCCGACGTGCTGGGCTGGGACGTCGCCAGGCTGATCGCCGAAGGTCCGGCCGAGGAGCTCAACCGTACCGAGCGCACACAGCCCGTGCTGTTGGCGGCCAGCATCGCGCTGTGGCGCGTCTGGCAGCGCCAGGCGCCGCCGTCGCCGAGCGCGCTGGCAGGGCATAGCCTGGGCGAGTACAGCGCCCTGGTTGCGGCTGGCAGCCTGGCTTTCGCCGATGCGCTCAAGCTGGTCGAACTGCGCGGCCAGCTCATGCAGGCCGCGGTGCCGGCCGGCACCGGCGGCATGGCTGCGGTGCTGGGCCTGGACGACGACAAGATCGAGGCGCTGTGCAAGAGCTATCCGGGCAGCGAGGTGCTGGAGCCGGTCAACTACAACTCGCCGGGGCAGGTCGTGGTCGCCGGCCAGACTGCGGCGCTGGACTGGCTGCAGGCCAACGGCAAGGCCAACGGCGCCAAACTGATCAAGCGCCTGCCGGTGTCGGTGCCTTCGCACTGCTCGCTGATGATCGAGGCGGCCGAGAAGCTCGCCGCCCAGCTCGATCAAACGGCCGTTCAACCGCCCGCGATCCCGGTCTTTCATAATCTGGACGCGCTACCGCGCACTTCGCCCGACGAGATCCGCTCGGCGCTCAGGCAGCAGCTGTACAGGCCGGTGCGCTGGACGCAGACCATTCGCGCGCTCAGTCAGGACGGGGTTGGCGCGTTTTTCGAATGCGGTCCGGGATCGGTGCTGACCGGCCTCAACAAGCGCATCGTCGATGGCGCGCAGTCCCAGGCGCTCGAAGATCCGGCCGGTCTCGAACCCGCGCTCACGCTGGCGCGCCAGTAAGAAGAACCGCCGGTCTCATTCCAAGGAAAACCTATATGCGATTTGAAGGAAACGTGGCGCTGGTGACCGGCGCCAGCCGCGGTATCGGCAAGGGTATCGCCGAGCGTCTGGCCCGCGAAGGCGCCAAGGTGGTCGGGACGGCCACCAGCGAGTCCGGTGCGGCCGCCATCGACGCCTGGCTCAAGCCCCTGGGCGGCGGTGGGCGCGTGCTCGACGTGCGCGACGGCGCCGCGGCCGCGGCGCTGGTCAGTGAGATCGAAAAGACCTTCGGTGGTATCGCCATCCTCGTCAACAACGCCGGCATCACGCGCGACATGCTCGCCCTGCGGCTCAAGGACGAGGAGTGGATGGATGTCATCGAGACCAATCTGAACTCGGTTTTCCGCATGTCCAAGCTGGTCATGCGCAGCATGATGAAGGCGCGCTACGGCCGCATCGTCAGCATCGGTTCCATCGTTGGCGCCACGGGCAACTTCGGCCAGTCCAACTACGCCGCCGCCAAGGCCGGCCTCACGGGCCTGTCGAAGAGCCTTGCCGGCGAACTCGGTCCGCGTAACATCACCGTCAACGTGGTATCGCCGGGTTTCATCGACACCGACATGACCAGCCACCTGCCCGAAGACGTCAAGACCAAGCTGCTGGAGCGCATCCTGCTGCAGCGCCTGGGTTCGGTGGACGAGGTGGCGGCTGCAGTCGCGTTTCTTGCATCATCCGAAGCCGGCTACATCACCGGCCATACGCTACACGTCAACGGCGGAATGTTCATGGGGTAGAATGCAGACGCCGCCGCCGTTGGCCGTACGGTCAATTGGTGGTTGCGCCGCAATGCTTCCCGTACACTAGACCATCGTTGTCCCTTTATTTTGTCAGACCCCAGAGAGGGAGTTTTCATGAGCAGCTTGGAAGAAAAGGTCAAGAAAATCATTGCGGAACAGCTGTCCGTGGCTGAAGATCAGATCACGCCGACGGCTTCTTTCGTTGAAGACCTGGGGGCCGATTCGCTCGACACCGTCGAACTCGTCATGGCCCTCGAAGAAGAATTCGAAATCGATATTCCGGACGAGGAAGCCGAGAAGATCGTGACGTTCCAGGACGTCCTCACCTATATCAAGACGCACACGAACCAGCAGGCTTAAGGCCCGCTGCACAAACCCACTCTCCTCGAATCTCTCGCATGAGCCGCAGACGCGTTGTCGTCACCGGCATGGGCATCGTGTCGCCCGTCGGTTCCACCCTCGACTCAGCCTGGGCCGCTATCCTGGCCGGGCAGTCGGGTATCCGTCCGATCAAGGGCTACGATACGTCCGCCTTCACCACCCGCTTCGCGGGGCAGGTGTCGGACGACTTCGTCGCCACCGACTGGATGGGCCCGAAGGAACTGCGCAAGACCGATCCCTTCATCCACTACGGTGTCGCCGCCTCCAAACAGGCGGTGCGCGATGCCGGACTGGAAATCACCGACGCCAATCGCGAACGCATCGGCGTTCTGGTTGGTTCCGGCATCGGTGGCATCGGGTTTATCGAGGAAGAGTGCAAGAAGTTGCACGCCAAGGGGCCGGGACGCGTCTCGCCCTTTTTTGTGCCAGCTTCGATCATCAACATGGTGGCGGGCTACGTGTCCATCGATCTCGGTCTGACGGGCCCGAGCTTCGCCACCGTGTCGGCCTGCACCACGGCCGCACATTCCATCGGTATCGGCATGCGACTGATCCAGTGCGGCGACGCCGACGTGATCATCGCCGGCGGTGCCGAAGCGGGCTCCGCCCCGGCGGGCATGGCGGGCTTCTGCCAGGCTCGCGCGCTGTCCACGCGCAACGACGATCCCACGCGAGCCTCGCGGCCCTGGGACAAGGATCGCGACGGCTTCGTGCTCGGCGACGGTGCCGGCGTTCTGGTGCTCGAGGAGTATGAGCATGCCAAGGCGCGCGGTGCCCGTATCCACGCCGAGCTGATCGGCTTCGGCATGTCGTCCGACGCTTCCCACATCACGCTGCCGCCCGACGACGGCAACGGTGCCCGCCGCGCCATGCAGTGCGCGATGCGCGATGCCGGCCTGAATCCCGAGCAGATCGACTACATCAATGCTCACGGCACCTCGACGCCGGCCGGCGACGTGGCCGAGACAGTCGCGGTCAAGACCGCGCTCGGCGACTACGCCAGGAAGGTCGCGGTGAGTTCCACCAAGTCGATGACCGGGCATCTGCTCGGCGCGGCCGGTGGCATCGAGGCGGTGTTCTCCATCCTCGCGATTCGCGATCGCGTGCTGCCGCCAACCATCAATCTCGACAATCCCAGCGAAGGCTGCGATCTGGACTACGTGCCGCACAAGGCGCGCGAGGCCAGCAAGATCGATGTCGTGCTGTCCAACTCGTTCGGGTTCGGTGGCACCAACGGGACGCTCGCCTTCTCGCGTCTGAAGTAAACGGCGCGGCGCATGAGCGTTCGCGCCGAGCGGGTCGGCGAGGTCGATCTGTTCGATCTGCATCGCCGGCAGCCCGAGCGTTATCCCTTTCTTCTGCAAAGCGTGGCGGGCCACCCGGTGTCGGGCCGCTACGATCTGCTGTTCGCATTTCCGGGGGAGACGATCGGTGGCGAGGGCTTTTTCGAACGCCTGGACGAAGCGCTCGCCCAGCATTCCTTAGCCGACAACCCCGACGCCGACCTGCCTTTCGTCGGCGGCTGGTTTCTGTTGCTGGGCTACGAAGCCGCCTCGCTGATCGAGCCGCGCCTCAAGCTGCCGCCGTCGCCGTATCGCTTGCCCGATGCACTGGCGGTGCGCTGCACGGCGGTGGCGATTCACGATCGCGAGCGCGGCGTCACGGTGCTGCTGGCCGAGCAGGACGAGCGGCAGCTGCAGCTCATGCAGGCGGATCTGCAGTCCGCTGCGTTGGCGCCACAGCCCGATTCGACACTGCGCAT
>JALRLM010000351.1 GCA_023254435.1 Hydrocarboniphaga sp. | reverse complement strand
ACAGCGTGGCCGTGAGCCGCGTGCGCGGCACGATGGCGGAGGTCAGCCCCACTTCGGCACCGCGCACCCGAACCAGTGGCGTTACGCGCTCTGCCGGCGTGTTGCCGCTGGCGTCGGTGGGGTCGAGCGTGATGGTGGTTCCACGCGCATCGTTGCTGTGAAAACCCTCGCCGTAGTTGAGATAGAACTCGCTGCGATGCCAGGGGCCGAACACCATCGCCGCCTTGGGCGCCAGCAGGTGATCGTCAGCATGACCGGAGTTGGCAGCCAGATCGCTGTCGACATCGAAGTCGTACCAGTCGCCGCGCAGACCCAACTCTGTCCGGTACCACGGCATCCATTGCTGGCGACTGCGCAGATACAGGCCGACGCTACCTTCCTGCACCCGGTCTTCGCGCACGGTGTCGTGACGCTGGCGCGCCTGGGTCAGATACAGGCCGACGGGTGCGATATCGTCGTAGCGGCCCTGCAGGCCGGCTTCGATGTCAGCCGGAATCGCCGTCGGCAGGCGCCAGTAGCGTGCCAGATTCACCCCGTAGACCTTGCGGTCGTCAAACTGCTCGAACTGGTCGTCCGGCGCCGCGTCACTGTCGTCGGGATCGCTGAAGAAATACGTGAAATCCGAATACAGCTGCATGCGATAACGCAGCGCGTAGGCGTTGGCTTTCCACCAGCCGGCATCGGTGGATTGCCGCCAGTCGGCATTCAGGCTGTAGCGGCGCACGTCGCCGCCGTCGGTGGGATCGATGAAACCCAGCTCGTCGATGGCACCGCTCTGCACCGCACGCAGCGGAATCTGATCGGGTGCGGCGTAGTCGATACCGTAGGCCTGTGCACCCAAGGTGTAGCCGTCCTGCTCGGTGCCACGGTTGTAGCGCGCGATCCCTTTGTAGATTCTGGCGTCCTGCCGGAGATCGTAGGCGCCGTCGTAATGCGTGGCCTCGCCGCCCAGTAGCAAGCGGCCACCGGCGACCTCGGGCGAAGCCGCAAGCAGGGCGCTGCGATAACCGAATTCGCCCAGCGTCACGCGCGCCAACGGCGCATCGAGCCGGTCGACGTAACGCATCTGCGCCGAACCCGCTGCGGCGAAGTCGCCGACGTCGGCGTAGTACGGCCCCTTGCGATACTCCAGCGAGCCGATCAGCTCGGGAATGATGAAGTTGATGTCGGCATAACCCTGGCCATGGCCGTGCGTGCGCATGTTGACGGGCAGGCCATCGACCTCGGTGTAGAAGTCGGTGCCGTGATCGAGATTGAAACCGCGCAGAAAATACTGGTTGGCTTTGCCCTCGCCACTGTGCTGGGTGACGATCAGGCCGGGCACGAACTCCAGCAGCTCGCCGCTGCGCGAGATCGGCCGCTCGGCCAACTGATCGGCCGTCACGTAGCCCTCGGTGGACGAACTGGCGGTGGCGTCGAGCGCCGCACCCGACACCTGGATCTCCGGCAACGCCACCACCGGCACACCGCCCGCCCATGCCGACGAGCCGGTCGCGACTGTGACCAGCATCGCCAGCGGCAAGCCGCGCCCGACTGCACCCATCCACCGCTTGGTCATGCGCAACGCTCCCGGACCGAAAGTATGATGAAAATTATATTCTTCATATTATCGTCAGGATCAGGGCGCCGCACGCCGAGCACTCATGAAGAGTGCGATGACGGCTATAACTCCGGGTTATCGGTCTGCCGGCAGGCGCGGCGGCGGCAGCGAATCTCGTGTTAAATGCTGTTTCTCATCGCATATCGGGATGGCGGCAATGCAGCGGTACACGATCTCCATCGAGGATTCGCTGGCGGAGCGCTTCGACGAATGGATACGGCGCAACCGCTACGAGAACCGCTCGGAAGCGATTCGCGACCTGCTGCGCGATCGCTTCAGCCAGGACGCGATGGCCACCGAAATGGCGGAATCGGAATGCGTGGCCTGCGTGTCCTACGTCTACGACCATCATCAACGCGAGCTCGGCCGCCGCCTGGCCCAAGGCCAGCACGAGCATCACGACCTCGCGGTATCGACGTTGCATGTGCACCTGGACGCGCATCAGTGCCTTGAAGTCGCCCTGCTGCGCGGCAACGCCGCGCGCGTGCGCGACCAGGCCCAGCGGCTCACGGCGGAGCGGGGCGTGCGCTACGGCCAGGTACACCTCGTGCCGGTGATGCCTGATCACGACAACCATCACGACCACGACCACAGTCACGGCGATCACCACCACGGCGAGACGCATGAGCACGAGCCTGCGCGGGCGCCGTTTCGCGCCAGGCCTTCGCGCGGCAAGTAGTGCTGCAGGCCGATTGCGACCGCGCGAGACGGTCGCTTATAGTGCGCCCCGTCATTGGGGAGTAGCCGCCTTCCGCACGGAAGGAGCCCACGTCAACAAACTTGGTCGCATGACCATGGCGTGAGCAGCATTTGCCGGGCGAGACCTTTGACTCTGTCATCCAGCAGCCGGGCCGGCGATGGAAGGCAGGGTCATTGGTGTCCACACTCGCCGGCCCCAGGAAACTATCGTGGAAGCTCTACTCGCCTCGTTCGGCATGGTGGCCATCGCCGAGATCGGGGACAAAACCCAGCTGCTCTCTTTCGTGCTCGCCACCCGCTTTCGCGGGCAGCAGGCCGCCATCATCGCCGGCATCTTCGCGGCCACCCTCGTCAACCATGCCCTCGCGGCATCCCTGGGTGGTTGGGTCGCCGCGCACCTGGGCCCCCAGCTGATGCGCTGGATCCTCGGCGGCGCGTTTCTGGCCTTTGCGGCCTGGGCACTGATCCCCGACACGCTCGACGAGCAGCCCAAACCATCGCGCTACGGCGCTTTCGCCACCACGCTGCTGCTGTTCTTTCTGGCCGAGATGGGCGACAAGACCCAGCTCGCCACCATCGCGCTGGGCGCCCAGTACGGCAACCTGCCCCTGGTGGCGATCGGCACCACGCTGGGCATGATGGCCGCCAACGTGCCGGCCGTGCTGGTCGGCGAACAGCTGGCCCGGCGTTTTCCGCTGTCCAGGATGCGCTTCGTCGCCGCCGCGCTGTTCGCGATCTTCGGCCTGCTGATCCTGCTCAAGGTCGATTTGGGCCTGGGACTCGGCGGACCGTAAGCCCTGCGCTCCGGTTGGCGCGTACGACCCCAACCGGAGCGAAGCTTAGGGCTACAATGGCGCCCCGTTCGTCTCCACTACCTGCGTTCGACATGAAGCGTTGGCGTCGCATCTCTGCGTAAAGGCCACGATCCCCGTCCGGGCATCGATGGCAGGCCGCCTTAGCCGGCGGCGCTTTTCCCGTTCGAAACACGCAAGAGGTGCCTCATGCTGCTCATGATCGACAACTACGACTCCTTCACCTACAACCTCGTCCAGTACTTCGGCGAGCTCGGTGCGGAAGTGGTAGTTCACCGCAACGACCAGATCACGGTCGACGAAGTGGCGGCGCTCAATCCGCGCCATATCGTGCTCTCTCCCGGGCCCTGCACGCCCAACGAGGCGGGCATCTGCCTGGAGCTCATCGAGCAGCTCGGCAAGACGGGCCGCTTCCCGATCCTGGGCGTGTGCCTGGGACATCAGTCCATCGGCCAGGCCTTCGGCGGCGACGTGCGCCGCGCGCGCCAGGTCATGCACGGCAAGACCAGCCTCGTCCATCACAGCGACAGCGGCGTGTTCGCCGGCCTGCCGACACCGTATACGGCGACGCGCTATCACTCGCTGATCGTCGATCGCGACAGCTTCCCGAGCGAGCTCGAAATCACGGCGTGGACACAGCACGACGACGGCAGGCACGACGAGGTCATGGGCCTCAGGCACAAGTCGCTGGCGATCGAGGGCGTGCAGTTTCACCCCGAGTCCATCCTCACCGAGCATGGGCACGCGCTGCTGAAGAACTTCATCGAGCGCTACTGATGAGCATCACGCCGCAGGAAGCGCTCACGCGCACCATCGAACACCGCGAGATCTTTCACGACGAAATGGTGGCGCTGATGCGCCAGATCATGCGCGGCGAAGTCTCCGATCCGCTGATCGCCGCGATCCTGACCGGCCTGCGCGTGAAGAAGGAAACCGTCGGCGAGATCGCCGCCGCCGCCAGCGTGCTGCGCGAGTTCTCGCGCAAGGTCGCGCTGCCCGACGAGCCCCACTTCGTCGACGTGGTGGGCACCGGCGGCGACGGCGCACACACCTTCAACATCTCGACCGCAGCGAGCTTCACCGCCGCGGCGGCCGGTGCACGCATCGCCAAGCACGGCAATCGCAGCGTCTCCTCCAAGAGCGGCGCAGCCGACGTGCTCGAAGCGCTCGGTGCGGCCATCGAGCTGGAACCCGAGCAGGTCGCGGCCTGCATCCGCGAAGCCGGCTTCGGTTTCATGTTTGCGCCCAAGCATCATCCGGCTATGAAGGCCGTGGGTCCGGTGCGCCGCGAACTGGGCGTGCGCACCATCTTCAACATCCTGGGCCCGCTGACCAACCCGGCCGATGCGCCCAACATTCTCATGGGCGTGTTCCATGCCGACCTCGTCGGCATCCAGGTGCGCGTGCTCGAAAAGCTCGGCGCGCAGCGTGCGCTGGTGGTCTGGGGCCGCGACGGTCTCGACGAGATATCGCTGGGCGCCGGCACGCTCGTGGGCGAGCTGCGCGATGGCGTGGTGCGCGAGTACGAGATTCACCCCGAGGATTTCGGCATCGCCATGTCGGCGACGCGCAATCTCAAGGTCGCCAACCCCGAAGAATCCAGGGCCATGCTGCTGGCGGTGCTGGCCAATGAGCCCGGCCCGGCGCGCGACATCGTCGCCCTCAATGCCGCCGCGGCGCTGTACGCCTCGGGCGTGGTCGACTCCATTGCCGATGGCCTGCAGCGCGCACGCGCGGCACTGGCCTCGGGCGCCGCGCGCGCCAAGCTCGACGACTACGTGCGCGTGACGCGTCGCGTCGCCGGCCTCAACTAAAAAGCCTTTCGCATGAGCGACATCCTCGACCAGATCCTGGCGCGCAAGCACGAAGAAATTTCGGCCCTGCGCGCCCGCACCACCCTCGACACCCTGCACAAGCAGGCCGAACTGGCCGGCCCGGTGCGCGGCTTCGCCGCCGCGCTCAAGCGCAGGGCCGAGAACGGCGCCTCGGTGATCGCCGAGATCAAGCGTGCCTCGCCGAGCAAGGGCCTGATTCGCGCCGACTTCGACGCCGCCTGGCTGGCACAGGAGTACGACCGCGGTGGCGCCGCCTGCCTGTCGGTGCTGACCGACCGCGACTACTTCCAGGGCGGCAACGAATATCTGATCGCCGCGCGCGCCGCCTGCGCGCTGCCGGTGATCCGCAAGGATTTCCTGATCGACGAATGGCAGATCGTGGAGGCGCGCGCCATCGGCGCCGACTGCGTGCTGCTGATCGCCGCCGCGCTGAGCGCATCACGCCTGCGCGAACTGCACCACTGCGCGCGCACGCTGGGCCTGGACGTGCTCGTAGAGATTCACGACGGCGCCGAACTCGATCAGGTGCTGTCGGCCGATCTGGGCCACGATTACCTGCTGGGTATCAACAACCGCAACCTGCGCAGCTTCGAGACCCGGCTCGAGACCACGCTGGATCTGCTGCACCGGCTACCGCCGGGCGCCGAGGTGGTCACCGAAAGCGGCATCGCCACATCGGCCGACGTGCAGCGCATGCTGGCGGCGGGCGTGAAGCGTTTTCTGGTCGGTGAATCGCTGATGCGGCAGCCGAGTCCGGCCGCCGCCCTGCAGGTGCTGATCGGCTGAGCCGGCGCGCTCAGCTGCCGCGCGTGAGCTTTTCGCGATCCGGCGTCTTGCGCTGGATACCCAGCACCAGAATGCTGCGGCCGTGGGCCTGCACCATGCCGTCTTCTTCGAGCTTCTTGAGCACGCGGCCCGCCATCTCGCGCGAGCAGCCGATCAGTCGCGCCAGCTCCTGGCGGCTGCACTTGACCATGGTGCCCTTGGGATGATTCTGCGCGTCGGGCTGCTGGCACAGCTGCAGCAGTGCATGGGCGAGCCGCCCCGCCACATCGAGAAAGGCCAGATCGCCGAGCCGGCGGCTGGTGTCGCGCAGCCGCGCGGCGAGCTGGCCGGCGACCTCGTACATGATCTGCGGGTTCTGCATCACGAAGGCGTTGAACGACTGGTAGCCGATCTCGGCCACCAGCGTCGGCACGCGCGTGCGCACGATGGCCGTGCGCGCCTGCTGCTCGGGAAACAGGCACATCTCGCCGAAGAACTCGCCGGAGTTCAGGTAGGCCAGCACCATTTCGCGGCCGTCGTCATCCTCGAGCAGGATACTGACCGAACCTTCGAGGATCAGGTAGACCGTCTGCGGCGTGTCGCCGGCATGAATGATGGTGTGCTTGGGCGGCAGCGTGCGCTTGTGCGCTTGTGCCACGAAGGCCTGGATGGCCGGCTTCTGTAAGAACGACATCGGCTTTCCCTTGTGAAGCTCCGGCGCCCCAGTGACATCGCCGGTAATTACCGGAAAATATCACCATTCAGCTACTTCGGGAGACAAAGTCATGCAGGCGCGAGTGAAGTGGGTCGAAAATGCGGCCTTTATTGGTGAGACCGGCAGCAGCCATGCCGTGGTCATCGACGGCCCGCCGGATATCGGTGGCCGCAACCTGGGCCCGCGCCCGATGGAGCTCATGCTGCTGTCGGTGGGCAGCTGCTCGGCCGTGGACGTGGTGCACATCCTCAAAAAGGCCCGCCAGCCGGTGACCGACTGCTACGTCGAGGTGGAAGGCCAACGCGCCGACACCGAGCCCAAGGTGTTCACCGCCATCCACCTCAAGTTCGTCATCTCGGGCAAGGGCATGAACGAAAACCAGGTCCGCCGGGCGGTGGAGCTGTCGGCCGACAAGTACTGCTCGGCCTCGATCATGCTCAAGCGTGGCGGTGTCGACGTGACCCACAGCTACGAGCTACGCGAAGTCGGCTGATCGCTGATCGCCGCGGATCACCCCCGCGCTCCGAGTGGCGGCGCCGCCCGGAGCGTGGAAGCGGGTTTACCGAATCAGGCGATTCCCAGGCGATCCGGGAGCGACTCCCAAGCCCGGTCGCGGCCCTAGCACGCGAATCAGCTGGCGTCCACGAACGGCGATCAAAACGACGCGCAATCGTCATCGGTTTACCGCATAATGCCGCCCCTTCGCGTGCGGCCCCGCACGCGGTCCTCTCTATTTGTCGCCTTATCCAGGGGATCTTCGCGTGACGAAGCCAACCAATAATCCCAAGCTCAAGCTCCTCGGGTTCAACAACCTGACCAAGACGCTGAGCTTCAATATCTATGACATCTGCTATGCGCGCAGCCAGCAGCATCAGCAGGAGTACATCGAGTACATCGACGAGCAGTACAACGCCGAGCGTCTGACCGAGATCCTCACCGAGGTCGCGGACATCATCGGCGCCAACATCCTTAACGTAGCGCGCCAGGACTACGATCCGCAGGGCGCCTCGGTGACGATGCTGATCTCCGAAGGCCATCTCGACGGCCTGCCGACGCCGGGTACGCCCGAACCGGGCACGATCATCCAGAAGGACTCGGTGGTCACGCATCTGGACAAGAGCCACATCACCGTCCACACCTATCCGGAAAACCATCCGGACGCGGGCATCAGCACCTTCCGCGCCGACATCGACGTGTCGACCTGCGGCAAGATCAGCCCGCTCAAGGCGCTGAACTACCTGATCAAGAGCTTCGAGTCCGACATCGTGGTCATGGACTATCGCGTGCGCGGGTTCACGCGCAACGTGCGCGGCATGAAGCACTTCATCGACCACAACGTGGATTCGATCCAGAACTTCATCAACAAGGGCATTCGCGATCGCTACGACATGGTCGACGTCAACGTCTACCAGGAGAACATCTTCCACACCAAGATGAAGCTCAAGGAGCTCGATCTCGACACCTACCTGTTCGGTGAAGGCGCGGCCGAGCTGCCGCCGCGCGATGCCAAGCGCATCAGCGAGCGCGTGGATCGCGAGATCATGGAAATCTTCTACGGTCGCAACATCCAGCGCTGAGACAAGCGCCGGCGCCGATCCGGCGCCGCTTCAAAGGACGACGCCCGCAGCGCTGCAAGCCTGCGGGCGTCGTCGTTTCTGCTGAGCCGATCCCTGCATAGCCCTTGGAGTGAGCGCGGCAGGCCGACCGTCTGACGGGGTTTTTTAGAGCCGACAAGCTTGAGCCGTCGGTTTCTTATGCCCGAACGTGCTCATCACAGAAATTAATATTCCTTTTGCATTAAGCCCGGCACTCCTAAGGTAGCGACGCTGCAAGGCATCACACTTTCAGGAGATTCCCATGCCGGTCCAGGCGCTGTCCCGCTCGGTCGCTCACACGACCCAGAACCACTCGAATACCCGTTCCGACACGACCGCTCCGGTCGGGCTGGGCGGCGGCCGCTTCGCCGGCTATCGAGTGCTGATGGTGCCCGGCCTGTTCGGCAGCGGTCCCGATCACTGGCAGTCCGACTGGCAGCGCCGCCATCCGCGCTTCGATCGCGTGGAACAGGACGACTGGACCTGGCCCAACCTCGAGCGCTGGTCGCGCAAGGTGGTCGAGACCGCGATCCAGGCCGACGAGCCCGTGATTCTGGTCGCCCACAGTTTTGGCTGCCTGGCCTCGGTGCGCGCCTCGGTGTTCCAGTCCAACCTGATCGCGGGCGCGCTGCTGGTGGCACCGGCCGATCCAGCCCGATTCAAGATCGAAGCCAAGCTGCCGCAGCACACGATCGACTTTCCGACCACGCTGGTGGCCAGCACCAACGACCCGTGGATGCCGTTCGCCAAGGCCCAGGCCTGGGCCGAGCGCTGGGGCAGCAACTTCGTACAGTTGGACGGCGCCGGCCACGTCAACGTGAAATCGGGCTACTCCGAGTGGCCGCTGGGCCTCGAACTGCTGGAGCGTCTTTGTCGCTCCGTCGCTCCCGCCGGCCAGACGCGCGCGCCGCTTCTTCAGCTCCTTCACTAACTGATCGCGTCAAAACAAAAGGCCCGCCCCGATCGCTCGGGGCGGGCCTTTTGTTTTGACGATCCGGGAGCGACGGCGCGTGTAGCGCAGTGACTCAGACCCGATAAGCGGCCAGCTTCATGAATCTGGCGACCTGGCGCATCACGCCGCGCACGGGCGCCGGCAGCGGCTGCCCACCCAGTTCGGCCGCCTCGCGGCCGTGGCGCTGCTCGTCCTCACGCATGGCCGACAGCACGGCACGGCTGCGCTCGTCCTGTACCGGCAGCTTGCGCAGATGATCTTCGAGATGCTCCGAGACCTGCTTTTCGGTCTCTTCGACGAAGCCCAGGCTCCAGCGATCACCGGCCATGCCGGCCGCCGCGCCGATGGCGAAGGAGCCGGCGTACCACAGCGGCTGCAGCAGGCTGGGACGATCACCCAACTCAGCCAGACGCTGCTCGCACCACTGCAGATGGGCGCGCTCTTCGTCGGCGGCCTCGAGCAGGTGCTCGCGCACCTCGGCATCGCGCGAGGCCAGGGCCTGGCCGTGATACAGCGCCTGCGCCGCGACTTCGCCGGCGTGGTTGATGCGCATGAGACCGGCGGCGTGGCGTCGCTCGGTCGCGTCGAGCTCGGCGTCGGGCGCCTCGTCGGCCGGGCTGGACCGCGTCGGCGCGCTCGGCCGGGCGAAGGCCGACAGGCGCTCGTGCAAACCGATCAGCAGACGATCCGCGGGCGAATACTGCCGGCTCACGTCGACGATCCCGGTCGCTGGATGTCGATGTTCTGCGGCTCGCCTAGGAACTTGGGCCGAGTGAAGAACACGAACAGGTCGAGCACCGCCTTGACGCGCGCCGCGACCTCGCGCGCATAGGGCTGAAAGCTGGGCCCCGGACCCGGTGCCGCATAGGCCGCCACGCGCATGTCGAGCTTCTTGCCGATGAACACCGCGCGATAGCAGTGATATTCCTGCGTGATGATGGTGAGTCGGTTGAGCCCGAACACGTCCTTGGCGCGCGCCACCGAATCGAGCGTGCGCAGGCCGGCGAAGTCCATGGTGATGACATTCTCGGGGATGCCGGCCTTGACGAGCTCTTTGCGCATCTGCCGCGGCTCGTTGTAGGTCTCGTCGGGGTTGGCGCCGCTGACGATGATGTGCTTGATCTTGCCGATCTGATACAGCTGCACGGCGGCTTCGATGCGGCCGTAGAAGTGCGGATTGGCCTTGCCGCCGCGCGTGTACGGGCTGGTGCCGAGCACCAGGCCCACGTCGTTCTCGGGCAGCAGCGCCCAGTTGGTATAGACGTAGGCGTCGGTGCTGTTGATGACCCAGCGATTGGCCAGCAGGGTCAGCAGCGCGCCCAGCAGCAGCGCAGTCCACAGGCCGCGCCAGAGTCGGCGACGCAGACGTTTGAGGCGAAGATTGGCCACGATCCTCCGCTGGAAGAAAAACGACGGGAGCGAATTACGACGCTAGTTTAACAATCCGTCCGCGCTGCCGGGTTTCAATGCGCCAGTCGCCGCATGCCGGCTTCGAGCCCCGATAACGTGAGGGGGAACATGCGATCGACCCCGATGAGCTGCTGCACCATGCCGATCGAGGGCGTGTATTCCCAGCGCTGCGGCGCCTCGGGATTGAGCCAGACCAGATGCGGGTACGCCTCCATGAGCCGCTGCATCCACACCGCGCCGGCCTCTTCGTTCCAGTGCTCCACGCTGCCGCCGGGCTGGGCGATCTCATAAGGGCTCATCGCCGCGTCACCGACGAAGATGATCTTGTAGTCGGGCGTGTACTTGCGCAGCACGTCGAACAGCGCGATGCGCTCGTGATGGCGGCGAACGTTGTCCTTCCACACGCTCTCGTAGAGGAAGTTGTGGAAGTAGTAGTACTCCAGGTGCTTGAACTCGGTCTTGGCCGCGCTGAACAGCTCCTCGCAGACGCGAATGTAGGGGTCCATGGAACCGCCCACGTCGAGAAACAGCAGCACCTTCGCCGCGTTGCGGCGCTCGGGCACCATCTTGATGTCGAGATAGCCGGCATTGCGCGCGGTGCTGCGGATGGTGTCGTCCAGGTCGAGCTGATCGGCCGCGCCCTCGCGCGCGAAGCGCCGCAGCCGGCGCAGCGCCACCTTGATATTGCGCGTACCCAGTTCGACGCTGTCGTCCAGGTTCTTGAAATCGCGCTTCTCCCAGACCTTGACTGCCTTCTTCTGGCCGCCCTGCCCGCCGATGCGGATGCCTTCGGGGTTGTAGCCGCCGTTGCCGAAGGGGCTGGTGCCGCCCGTGCCGATCCACTTGTTGCCGCCGTGGTGCTGCTCCTTCTGTTCTTCGAGCCGCTGCCTGAGCGTCTCCATGAGCTGGTCGAGCCCGCCAAGCGCGGCGATCTTGGCCTTCTCCTCGTCGCTCAGGTATTTGTCGGCCTGCTTGCGCAGCCAGTCCTCGGGAATGCTGGTGCCGAAGGCCTCGCCGGTCACCGCCTCGATGCCCTTGAAATAGGCCGCGAACGCCCGGTCGAAGCGGTCGTACTGGCTCTCGTCCTTGACCAGCGTGACGCGCGCCAGATGGTAGAAGTCGTCCAGCGAAAACACGGCGACGTGCTTGGACAGCGCTTCGAGCAGAGTGAGAAACTCCGAGAGCGCCGTCTTGAGCCCAGCCGCGCGCAGCGTGAAGAAGAACGAGAACAGCATGTCGGGCCTGTTCCTTCGTTGAACACCTGGGCCGCATTGTACGCATCCGGAGAACCTGCCTTGGCCAGCAGCACGATCACCGCCGCCGAGATGATGGAGGCCGAGCGCCACCTGTCACGGCGCTGCAAGATCATGAAGGGGCTCATCAAGGCGCATGGCCCCTGCACCATCGGTCGCTCACGGCGCGATCCGTTTCACGTGCTGTGCACGTCCATCATCAGCCAGCAGCTGTCGGTGAAGGCCGCCGACACCATCCAGGCGCGCGTGGCGACCGCCGTGCTCGCGGGCGCCAAGTTCATGCCCACGCACTTCATCGAGGTGGAGTTCGAGCTGCTGCGCAGCGCCGGGCTGTCGAACGCCAAGGCCAAGTGGCTGATCGCGATCGCGCAGAAAGTGCACAGCGGCGAATTCAGCTTCGAGAAACTGCGCAAGCTCGACGACGAAGCCGCCATAGAAGCGCTCGACGCCCTGCCCGGCATCGGCCGCTGGACCGCCGAGATGTACCTGATGTTCGCCCTCGCCCGTCGCGACCTGTTCGCGCTCGACGACGTCGGCCTGCGCAACGGCGTGAACCGGCTGTTCAACGACGGCGCCAAGCTAGACGACGAGGCCACGCTGGCCATCGCCGAACGCTGGCGGCCCTATCGCTCGATCGCCAGCTGGTATCTGTGGCGGGCGATGGAAGCGGCACCCAAGGTCGGCTGACCGGGCGGCTCGTGCGGATCATGGTGGCTTGGCGGCCAAGCCGCGCAAGCCACCGTCGCAGCAGCCCCGGCCCTACCAGGCCCGCAGATACTGATTCGGCGTCGATGGCTCCACGCCGAGCGCCTTGGCCGCGTGATAAGGCCAGTACGGGTCGCGCAGCAGCTCGCGGGCCATCAGCACGCAGTCGGCTTCCTCGGCCTGCAGGAGCGCCTCGGCCTGCCTGGGCTCGGTGATCAGGCCGACGGCGCCCGTGGCGATGCCCACGTCCCTGCGGATGCGCGCCGAGAACGGCACCTGGTAGCCCGGCGCCAGGGGAATCTTCACGCGCGACAGGTTGCCACCGGTGGACACGTCGATCAGGTCGACGTCGAGCGCCTTCAGGCGCCGCGCGAGCTCCACGCTCTGCTCAATCTCCCAGCCATTGTCGAGGCCGACGGTTTCGGCCCAGTCGGTCGCCGAAATGCGAACCCACAGCGGCAGATGCGGGGGCCAGGCCGCGCGCGTGGCGGCGACGGTTTCGAGCAGCAGGCGGATGCGATTGTCGAAGCTGCCGCCGTATTCGTCGCCGCGCTGGTTGCTCAGCGGCGAGAGGAATTCCTGCAGCAGATAGCCATGCGCGGCATGCAGTTCGATCAGCTCGAAACCGGCTTCGAAAGCGCGCTTGGCCGCATCGGCGAACAGCTTCGGCAGCGCCTGGATTTCGGCGAGCGTCATTGCCTGCGGCTGCGGATAGGTGTCGCTGAAGGCGATCGCGCTCGGGGCGATGACATCGCTCCAGCCACCGGCTTCGGGGGCCACGCGCGCGTTGCCGAGCCAGGGCTGCGAGGTACTGGCCTTGCGCCCCGCGTGCGCGAGCTGGATGCCCGGCACCGCGCCGGCTTCGCGGATGAAGCGCGTGATCGGCGCCCAGGCCGCGACCTGTTCGTCGTTGTAGAGGCCTGCGTCGCCCGGCGAAATGCGCCCGCGCGCCTCGATCGCCGAAGCCTCGGCGATCACCAGCCCGGCGCCGCCGATCGCGCGTGCACCGAGGTGCACGCGATGCCAGTCGTTGACCACGCCATCGACGGCCGAGTACTGGCACATCGGCGACACCACGATGCGATTGCGCAGTGTCAGGCCGCGCTGGGTGAACGGTTCGAACAGCCGGCTCATGTCGAACGCCCCTTACTGGCCGCGACGCGACATGAAGGCGATGCGTTCGGGCGGATCACGGGTTCGACCGCCGCGCCATGAAGGCGATGCGTTCGAACAGATGCACGTCCTGCTCGTTCTTGAGCAACGCGCCGTAGAGGGGCGGCAACGACTTCTTGCTCGAGGTCTCGCGCAGCACCGTTGGATCGATGTCCTCGGCCATGAGCAGCTTGAGCCAGTCGAGCAGTTCGGAGGTCGACGGCTTCTTCTTGAGGCCCGGCAGCTCGCGCAGACCGAAGAAGACTTCCATCGCCTCGCGGGTCAGATTCTTTTTCAGATCCGGAAAGTGCACGTCGACGATCTGCTGCATCGTTTCCTTTTCGGGGAAACGGATGTAGTGGAAAAAGCAGCGACGCAGAAACGCGTCCGGCAGCTCCTTCTCGTTGTTGCTGGTGATGATGATGATGGGCCGCTGCTTGGCGCGCACGGTCTGCTGCGTCTCGTAGACGTAAAACTCCATCTGGTCGAGTTCGCGCAGCAGGTCGTTGGGAAACTCGATGTCGGCCTTGTCGATCTCGTCGATCAGCAGTACCGGCGCGGTATCGGCTTCGAAGGCGTCCCAGAGCTTGCCGCGCACGATGTAGTTGCCGATGTCCTTGACCTTGGAGTCGCCCAGCTGCGAATCCCGCAGCCGCGACACCGCGTCGTATTCGTAGAGGCCGTGCTGGGCCTTGGTCGTGGACTTGATCGCCCAGTCGAGGAAGGGCCGGTTCAAAGAGCGCGCTACCTCTTTGGCCAGCTGGGTCTTGCCGGTACCGGGCTCACCCTTGACCAGCAGCGGGCGCCCCAGCGTGACGGCGGCGTTGACCGCCATGGTCAGATCGGCGGTGGCGACGTAGTTCTCGGTGCCTTCGAAACGCACGGGGCTTCCTCTCTGATGGTCGTTATGACCGCAGTCTAAGGATTTTGGGCCCCCGCTGTCCCCGCGGTGCCGGCCCGCCAGGCCGACGCTACAGCAGCGCCGGCGCGTCGGGCAGCTCGTTGCCCACGTCGATGCGACCGCAGGGGTAACGCGTCAGCACCTCGGACACCGCTTCGATTCCGGCGACGGCACCTTCGCCGAAGCGGCCGGCCGCGAAGTGCCGCTCCATGACCCGGCAGCAGGCTTCCCATTCCGACTGCGGCACCCGCCGATCGGCGACACCACGATCGGCCACGATCTCGACATCACGGTCGGCCAGCAGCACGTAGATCAGCACGCCGTTGTTGTCCTCGGTGTCCCAGACGCGCAGCCGCGAGAACACTTCGATGGCACGTTCGCGCGGACTGACGCCGGCGAGCAGCTCCGACAGCGGCAGCCCGGCCTCGACGGCGAAGCGGATCTCGCCGGGATGGCGGCCTTCACAACGCTTCACGGCGGCTTCGACCTCGGCCAGCACGGCAGGCGGAAAGCACCGGCGCGCGGTCCATCGGCCCGCCAGCAGATGACGCAGGCCACGCGCGATGGGATGGGCACTTGCTTTCATCACCAGTCTCCCGAGGCGCCGCCGCCACCGAATCCGCCGCCACCACCGCCGAAGCCTCCGCCTCCGAATCCACCACCGCCGCCAAACCCGCCACCACCGAATCCGCCGCCCCAGCCGCCGATGCCATCGCTCCAGCCGCCACCACCACGGCGACCGTCGAGCATGACGATGAAGCCCGCCGCGAGGCCGAAGATCAGGCCAATCGGCAATGCGGCCAGCAGCACGCCGCCGATGCCCGCGATCGACAATGCGGTGACGCCACCGAAGAAGCGGTTGCTGACGGCGCGCACGAGAAAGCCGATGCCGACCCCGACGATCAGGCTGAAGAACGCGAAGGCCGGAATACCTTCACCGCCGCCGCTCTGGCGACGCTTGGGTTCGGGCCGCGGCTCGCCCTGCACGGCGGCGATCAGCGCGTCGACTCCGGCTGCGATGCCGGTGTAGAAGTCCCCGCGCTTGAAGTAAGGCGTGATGATGTCGCCGATGATGCGCTTGGCGATGGCATCGGGAATGGCACCTTCGAGGCCGTAGCCGACCTCGATGCCGATGGCGGACTTGCCCGGGATACGCTCGACGATCCTGATCTCCACGCCGCCCATGGCCAGGGACAGGTCGCCGGCCCGGCTGACGATCTGGTTGACCTTCACCCCGGGACCCGGCTCGTACTCGAAGATGGTTAT
>JALRLM010000297.1 GCA_023254435.1 Hydrocarboniphaga sp. | reverse complement strand
GGTCACGCCCTCCTCGGGTTGCGGCACCGGATCGATCGTGCGCCGCATCAGCCCGTCGAGGGTCGAGACGATTAGAGTTCCGCCGAGCTCGGCCAGCCGGTCGTGCACGCTCTCGGCCGTGTCGCCGGCCGAGATCGGCGTGCGCTCGGCCAGCAGCATCGGGCCAGTGTCGAGGCCTTCGTCCATGCGCATGATCGTGACGCCGGTCTCGGCATCGCCCGCCAGGATGGCGCGATGGATCGGCGCCGCGCCGCGCCAGCGCGGCAGCAGCGAGGCGTGGATGTTGAAGCAGCCGTGCGTGGGAATGTCGAGCACGGCCTGCGGCAGGATCAGCCCGTAGGCCACCACCACCATGAGCTCGGGTTTCAGCGCCCGCAGCTCGTCGATGGCTTCGTCGACGCCACGCAGCTTGGGCGGCTTGAAGGTGGGCAGGCCCAGTTCACCCGCCCGCTGGGCGACCGGCGAAGGCGTGAGCTTCTGGCCACGGCCGGCCGGGCGATCGGGCTGAGTGTAGACGCCGACGATCTCGTGCCCGGCGGCATGCAGGGCGTCGAGCGCAGCGACCGAGAACTCCGGCGTTCCGGCAAAGACCAGTCTCAAGGCAGCAGCGACCTCAGGCGGCGTCGCGCGCGGCCAGCTTGCGCAGCTTCTTGAGGATGCGCTCGCGCTTCAGCGAGGACAGGTAGTCGATGTAGAGCTTGCCGTCGAGGTGGTCGATCTCGTGCTGGATCGCCTGCGCGCGCAGACCTTCGACCTCGACTTCGTAGAGCTTGCCGTGACGGTCCAGCGCCTGCAGCTTGAGCTTGTTGTAGCGCTGCACCTTGTCGCCGACTTCGGGCACCGACAGACAGCCCTCGTCCATTTCCTGCTTGTCGCTGGCTTCGACGATGACCGGGTTGATGAGCACCTGCGGGTCGGGCTGGCCGTCGCCGCCGGCGTCCATCACGGCCACGCGCAGGTCGACACCGACCTGGGTCGCGGCCAGGCCGACGCCGGGCGCGTCGTACATGGTTTCGAACATGTCGTCGATGAGCCGCTGCAGCGACTCGCCGAAATCGACGACCGGTCGCGCCTTGATGCGCAACCGCGGGTCGGGATGGTGAAGAATCGGCAGAACGGCCATGGCTAGTATCTGAAACGAAAGCTAAAGTTGAACCACGCTGGCGTGGCTGAATGGAACCGTCATCCGTAATCGACCGTTCCAGCCCCGACGCCAGTCCAACCGGATGGCGTGATGCCAAATTATAGTCGGTCGCAGTTGCCCATAGACCGCAACGGCGTAGCAAAGTTGTGGTGGCCCGCCGTGTGCTGGGGCTCCGGGCTGCTGGCCGGCCTGTCAACGGCGGTGCTCGTGAGCCTGGCCGGCTGCGCCTCGCAGCCCGTGCCCGTCGCGCCCCTGCCGGCGCCGGCGCCCGAAAGCCGTGTCCCGACACCGCCTGCCAGCGCACCCGCGGCACTGCCGAAGGCGCCCGTGCTGCTCAAGCCTGACGCGCCGCTGCGCTACGTCGTGCAGCCCGGCGACACGCTGTGGTCGATCTCCAACCGCTACCTGCTCGACCCCTGGCAGTGGCCCGAGATCTGGTACGTCAACGGCCAGGTGCGCAACCCGCACCTGATCTATCCGGGCGACGTGCTGGAACTGGCCATGGTCAACGGCCGTCCGCAGCTGGGCCTGGACGTGGAGCGACTGTCGCCGCAGGTGCGCGAGCTGTCGTTGGACGGCGCCATTCCGACCATCCCGCTCGACGCCATTCGCGACTTTCTGCGCGGCCCGCGCCTGATCACGCCCGAAGCGCTCAAGACCGCGCCCTACCTGCTCGCTTTCGTCGACGAACACATCATCGGCGGCGAAGGCAACCTGATCTACGTCAAGAACCTGCGCGAGAGCGAGCCCTATCGCTACGCTCTGGTGCGTCCGGGCCAGGTCTACCGCGATCCCGACGACGGCGCGGTGCTGGGCTACGAGGCGATTCCGGTCGGCCAGGCCGATGTGCGCGAATTCGGCCAGCCGGCCACGGCGATGCTCTCGGCCAGCTACCGCGAGGCCCTGGTCGGCGACCGTCTGCTACCGGTCGAGGACGAGGCTTTTCGCGCCGACTTCTATCCGCATGCCCCCGACCACGACATCGGCGGCCGCATCATCGCCGCCTTCGACGGCATTTCGCAGATCGCGCAGTACCAGATCGTGGCCATCAACCGCGGCAGCAGCCACGGCCTGGAACCCGGTCATGTGCTGCAGATCCTGCGCGCCGGCGCCAAGGTGGCCGACCCCTACGGCAGCAAGCGCGTGCAGCTGCCCGACCAGCCGGCCGGCCAGATGCTGGTCTTCAAGACCACGCCGCGACTGTCCTACGCGCTGATCATGACCGTGACGCGCCCGGTCGAGGTGCTCGACAAGGTCGAGAGGCCGCGTTCGCTGCGCTGAAGCGCCGCCGACGAGACCGGCGTCATTGTCGCGCCGGCCCGTCAGCGTTTAGCGTGGGTCCATGACCGACGCCGAAGCCCGAGCCTGGCTGAGCCTGCTGCGCGCCCACCTGGGCCTGCCCGGGCTGCGCGCCCTGATCGGCACCTACGGCACGGCCGAGGCGGCACTCGGAACCGGCCGACGCGGCTGGAAAGCCCTGGGCTTGAGCGGCAGCGAGCAGCAGGCGCTCGACAGCATCGACGCCGCCCGCATCGATGCCGACATGGCCTGGCTGACCGGCGGTCCGCAACGCCATCTGCTGCCGATCACCGACGCGCGCTATCCGCAACGCCTGCGCGAGATCGGCTCGGCGCCGCCCCTGCTGTTCTGCATCGGCGACGTCGGCCTGCTCGAGGCGCCACAGCTGGCCATTGTCGGCGCCCGCAGCGCCACCGCCCAGGGCATCGAGAACGCGCGCGCCTTCGCCGAGGCCCTGAGCCATCGCGGCCTGGTCATCACCAGCGGGCTGGCGCTGGGCATCGACGGCGCGGCGCATCGCGGTGCGCTGGCGGCCGGCGGCGGCACCATCGCCCTCTGTGGGACCGGCCTGGATCGCGTCTATCCGTCCCAGCATCGCGATCTCGCCCACGCCATCGGCGGCCATGGCCTGCTGGTTTCCGAGTTCCTGCCCGGCACGCCGCCCAAGGCCGATCACTTCCCGCGTCGCAACCGGCTCATCTCCGGCCTCGCGCTGGGCGTGCTCGTGGTCGAGGCCGCGCGCGAATCGGGCTCGCTGATTACCGCGCGGCTGGCCGGCGAGCAGGGACGCGAGGTGTTCGCGATCCCGGGCTCGATCCACAACCCGCTAGCACGCGGCTGCCACCAGCTGATCCGCCAGGGCGCCAAGCTGGTGGAGACCGTGGACGACATCTTCGAAGAGCTGGCCCCGGCCATCGCGAGCCTGCTGGCACGCCCCGCGCCGACCGCGCCCGCGCCGGTGCAGGACTCGCTGCCTGGGTTCGGCGCCGATGCCGGATTAACTGTTGTGTCAGATTTGGAATCGCCGCCGATTCAGGGGCTTAATCCTGACGACATCGAATCGGCGCACGATTTGCGTATGCTTCTGCAGACGCTCGACGATGCGCCGACCGCAGTCGACCATCTGATCGAACGTCTGGGCTGGTCTGCCGAGCGCATCGGCGCCGCTCTCCTGCAAGGGGAGCTCAGCGGATGCCTGGTGACCGACGCCGTCGGGCGCGTCATGCGGGTCACCTCCGCGACAGCGCCATGACAGCCACCGAACGGTACGTTGTTAGGAGATAATCGCCAAAAACACCGTTGCATAGGAATTATCACTCCACAGCCGCACGTGGAGCGCCCGTCGCCCGGCCTGCACCGCCGCCCGACCGGCACTGGCACCGCAGGTCTCTCATTCTTCACTTGAAAGGGGATCGACATGAAAGAAACCGTGCTGGACGTGCTGATGTATCTCTTCGAGAACTATCAGCACGGCGAATTCTCCGACACCGACAACCAGGACACGCTGCGCGACGAACTGACCGCCGCCGGCTTCCCACTCGACGAAGTGGACCACGCCTTCACCTGGCTGGACGGCCTTTCCGAACAACGCCAACTGCCGCTGGACCTCTCCGTGGGTCGCTCGCTGCGCGTCTATGCGCGCGAGGAGCTGGCCAAGCTGTCGCCCGAATGCCGCGGCTTCCTGCTCAATCTCGAGCAGCTGGGCATCCTCGATTCGGTCAACCGCGAAGTGGTCATCGACCGCCTCATGGCCTTCAACGACGAGATCGACCTCGAGCGCGTGAAGTGGGTCTGCCTGCTGGTGCTGATCAACCGCCCCGAGGCCGAAGAGGCCTTTGAGCACGTCGAGGACCTGGTCTACTACCAGGGCGAGTACCTGCATTAATTAGTTGTCTCGAGTTGTCTCGAGCTGTCGCGGCAAACTTCACGGACCGCCCGGCGTTTTGCGCGCCGGGCTGTCCGTCGTGCCGACCAAACGGCTTCCGGGACCGACCGGCGGACTCAAGCCAAAGCCGCCCAACCACTCATCCGCGCTCGTTCGGCCGTTCGCCGAACACGAAAAATTACCCGCTCAAACAGCGGCTTAATGTCCCCCGCTTTCCAACCCACGGGGGATCTCCCATGTACAAGCAGACTGTTCTGGCTGCCGCTCTCGGCGGCCTTGTTCTCCTGGCCGCCTGCGGCGGCGGCGGGGGCTCCTCCGACTCCGGCAGCACGCCTTCGGGCGGTACCGACCTGTCCGGCAAGACCGTGGCCGGCCCGCTCGATCCGGTGCAGACCCAGCTCGGCAGCGGCGTGTTCGACCCGCTGGCCAGCTCGGTCACCGGCACGCCGCTGGAGTCCGTCGTCGCCTGCGGCGAAGCCATCGTCAACCAGGACGTGCTCGACATCGCCGATACCGTCCTGGTCGCGCTGCAGACGGCGGCCGCCAATCCGGGCGCCAGCGATCCCCAGGCCCTGGCCGGCTCGCTGAGCGCGTTGCTGATCGACCTCGGCGGCCTGATCCAGGCCATGGCCGGGCACACCACCAGCTGCACCACGCAGACGCTGTCGTTGAGCCAGCTGCAGAACCTGCTGGCAGCGCTCGAGGGCACGCCGCTGGAGCCGCTGTCGACCCAACTGTCGCCCGTGATCGCGCAGATTGCCGCGGCCCTGGCGGCCAGCGGTGGCGGTACCGGCAGCGGGCAGGACATGCAGCTGGCGACGCTGGCAGCGCTGGTTTCGCAGCTCAGCGATGCGATGCAGGCGGCGATGGCGCAGATTCCGGCCGACGCCTACGCGGCGCCCATCGTCGGCACCACGCTGACCACGGTCGCCACCGCGCTGACCGATCTCGACGCGCTGTTCAGCGCGGTGCTGAGCTACCACGGCGCCGCCACCGGCAGTGCGCTGCAGACGCTGATCGACCACCTGCTGGTCAACATCACCACGCGCATCGTGCCGCTGCAGGAGCTCGAAGAGCAGGCCGGCCAGAGCGGTGCGATCAGTGGCCCGATCGCCGACGCCGTCGCCCAGCTGTCGGCAGTGATCGGCGCCTCGGTGGGCCAGGTGCTGACGCCGACCTTCGACACCCTGCTGGGCCAGGCGCTGGCGCCGGTGCTGAATCCGATCGAGAACCAGGTGCTGCCGGCCATCGTCGGTCCGCTGCTCGACGCCCTCGCCGTCAATGCCGGCGGTACCGACGGCCCGCTGCAGGGCACGCCGCTGGCGCCGGCCGTCAATGTCGTCAACCAGGTGCTCGGCGGCCTCGTCGGCATTCTCGGCGGTGGCACCGGCGGTACGGGCGGCGGCAGCGGCGGGGGTTCGGGCGGTGCGGGAACCTGCGCGTTCGCCAACATTCCGCTGCTGTCGATTCTGTGTGGCGGCAACTGACACCCGCCACAGGCTCGCAGTGCATATAAAGGAAGGGGCCGGTTGAGAAAACCGGCCCTTTTTTGTTGCCCGACGAAGGCTCGCCAGAGCCCGCCGCCGAGGGAATCTCGCTAGACAGGCGCGCCGGCTTGCCTTTATAAGCACGATCCCGCGGCCACCCCGGTCCGCGTTCAGCAGTGGCGGGAATGAGCAAGAACCTGGTCATCGTCGAGTCGCCGGCCAAGGCCAAGACGATCAAAAAGTATCTGGGCAAGGACTACGAGGTCCTGGCGTCCTACGGGCACGTGCGCGACCTGGTGCCCAAAGACGGCGCGGTCGACCCCGAGGCCGACTTCCAGATGAAGTACCAGATCATCGACCGCAACGAAAAACACGTGCGGGCGATCACCAGCGCTCTCAAGGAGGCCGACGCGCTGTTCCTGGCCACCGACCCTGATCGCGAAGGCGAAGCCATCTCCTGGCATCTGGTCGAGCTGCTCAAGGAGAAAAACGCGCTCAAGGGCAAGCCCGTTAAGCGCGTGGTGTTCCACGAAATCACCCAGCGCGCGGTCAACGACGCCATCGCCAATCCGCGCGACGTCGCCGACGACCTCGTCAACGCCCAGCAGGCGCGCCGTGCGCTCGATTACCTGGTCGGCTTCAACCTGTCGCCGCTGCTGTGGCGCAAGGTCCAGCCGGGCCTGTCGGCCGGCCGCGTGCAGAGCCCGGCGCTGCGCCTGATCTGCGAGCGCGAAGCCGAGATCATGGCCTTCATGCCGCAGGAATACTGGTCTCTGGAAGCGCGCGCGCAGAAGGAAACCCAGTCGTTCTCGGCCAAGCTCATCGAGCTCGACGGCAAGAAGGCCGAACAGTTCACGCTGACCGACGAAGGCGGCGCCGAAGCCGCGCGCAAGCGCATCCTGGCCGCCGCCCAGGGCCGGCTGCTGGTCGCCAGCGTCGACAAGAAGCAGCGCCGCCGCAATCCGTCACCGCCGTTCACCACCTCGACGCTGCAGCAGGAGGCCAACCGCAAGCTCGGCTTCACCTCCAGCCGCACCATGCGCACCGCGCAACAGCTGTATGAAGGCGTGGACCTGGGCGGCGATACCGTCGGCCTGATCAGCTACATGCGTACCGACTCGGTGAGCCTGGCGCAGGAAGCGATCGCCGAGATCCGCAAGACCATCGTCAGCGAGTTCGGCGACAAGGCGCTGCCGCCCGAGCCGCGCTACTACAAGAGCAAGAGCAAGAACGCCCAGGAAGCGCACGAAGCCGTGCGCCCCACCTCGTCGCTGCGCACGCCCAAGAGCGTGGCGCGCTACCTGACCCCCGACCAGGCCAAGCTCTACGAGCTGATCTGGAAGCGCACCATGGCCTGCCAGATGACCGCTGCGGTGTTCGACACCGTCGCCGCCGATCTCAAGGCCGGCGCGCATCACGCCTTCCGCGCCAACGGCTCGGTGTTGCTGGAGCCGGGCTTTCTGGCCGCCTACAACATCAAGGTCACCGACCCGCTCGACAAGAGCGAGGACGACGACGAGGACGACAAGCGCCTGCCCGTGCTGGTCGTGGGCGAGCACGTGAACCTGCTCGAACTCGACGCCGAACAGCACTTCACCCAGCCGCCGCCGCGCTACACCGAAGCCAGCCTGGTGAAGACGCTGGAGGAATACGACATCGGTCGTCCCTCCACCTACGCCACCATCATCAGCACGCTGCAGGCGCGCGACTACGTGCGCCTGGACAACAAGCAGTTCACGCCGACCGACGTCGGCATGATCGTCAACAAGTTCCTGACCGATCATTTCAACCAGTACGTCGACTACGAATTCACCGCGCGCCTCGAGGACGACCTCGACTCGGTCTCGCGTGGCGAAAAAGCCTGGCAGCCGCTGCTGGCCGACTTCTGGGGCAACTTCAAGCCGCGCGTCGACGAGAAGATGGAGCTGTCGCGGCAGGAAGTCTCCGAGGCGCGCCAGATCGGCGTCGACCCCGAAACCGGCAAGCCCGTGTCGGCACGCCTGGGACGTTTCGGACCCTTCGTGCAGATCGGCACCAAGGACGACCCCGAAAAGCCGCGCTTCGCCAGCCTGCGCGCCAACCAGCGCATCGACACCATCACGCTCGAGGACGCGCTGGCCCTGTTCCAGCTGCCGCGCCGGCTCGGCACGCTGCCCAATGGCGACGAGGTGAAGGTCAACATCGGCCGCTTCGGGCCCTACGTGCAGCACGGCAAGAGCTACGTTTCGCTCAAGCGCGACGACGATCCGTACACCATCGGCCTGCCGCGCGCGATCGAGCTGATCGAGCAGAAGGCGGCGGCGCTCGAAGCCGCCACGATCAAGGTCTTCGACGGCACCGGCATCCGCATCGTCAAGGGTCGCTTCGGGCCCTACATCACCGACGGCACGCGCCGCGCCAACATTCCCAAGACGCGCGATCCCGAGTCGCTGTCGGCGCTGGACTGCGAGTTCTTCCTCAACGAGGCGGCGCTCAAGGACAAGCCGGCCAAGGGCAAGAAGGGCGGCAAGGCCGCCGCCAAGTCCAGCGACGAGGCCAAGCCCGCGACCAAGAAGGCCACCGCGAAGAAAGCCACGGCCAAGAAGAGCGCCACCAAGAAGGCGGCCAAGAAACCGGCCGCGAAGAAGAAGTCTTGAAGCCCAACAAGCCGGCCACGCCGGTCGTCAGCTCCATCCACCTGCGTCAGGCCCACCAGGCCCTGCGCGGCGGCGGCCTGATTGCCTATCCGACCGAAGCGGTCTGGGGCCTGGGTTGCGACCCCTTGAATCGCGCGGCGGTCATGCGCCTGCTCGAGATCAAGCGCCGGCCGGTCGAGAAGGGCCTCATCGTCATCGCCTCGCATTTCGAGGACATCGAGCCCTGGCTGCAGCCGCTCAACGAGAAGATCGAGGAGCGCGCCTACCGCACCTGGCCGGGCCCGTTCACCTGGCTGTGGCCGGCCACCGACGCGGCGCCGCCGTGGATCACCGGCGGCAGCGGCAAGATCGCGGTGCGGCTCACGCGCCAGCCGGTGGCGCAGGCGCTGTGTGATCGCGTCGGCCCGCTGGTCTCGACGAGCGCCAACCTCAGCGGCCAAGCGCCGGCCAAGACGCTGACCGAAGTGCGCCTGCGCTTCGGCAAGCAGATCGACGCCGTGCTGCCCGGCGCGTTGGGCCGCTCGGCGCGGCCGACGGTGATTCGCGATCTGTTGTCCGGGCGCACCGTCCGCGCCTGAGGCCGCATCGTGCCGGCACCGGGACCCGAGGTGCATTTGTGCCTTCGACTGCTTAAATTTTCCCGATGAACGCCTTTGCTGTCGAAACCTATCTGCGCGATCTGCAGGCCCGCATCTGCGAGGCGCTCGAGGCCGTCGACGGCTCGCGCTTTCTGGCCGACGCCTGGCGCAAGCCGGCCGATGCGCCGCTGCGCGGCGACGGCGTGACGCGCATCCTCGAAGGCGGCGCGCTGTTCGAGCGCGCGGGCGTGGGGTTTTCGCTCGTGGCCGGTGACAAGCTGCCACCGTCGGCCAGCGCGCAGCGCCCGGAGCTCGCCGGCCGCGGCTTTCGCGCCATGGGCGTGTCGCTGGTGCTGCACCCGCGCAATCCCTACGTGCCCACGGTGCACGCCAATGTGCGCTTCTTTGTCGCCGAGAAGGCCGGCGAAGAACCCGTCTGGTGGTTTGGCGGAGGTTTCGACCTGACGCCGTACTACGTGTTCGAGGACGATGCCCGCCACTGGCACGGCGTGGCGCAGCGTGCCTGTGCCTCCACCGGGGACGGCGTCTACGCGCGCCTCAAGCGCCAGTGCGACGAGTACTTCCACCTGAAGCATCGCGGTGAGACGCGCGGCATCGGCGGGCTGTTCTTCGACGACTGGAGCGAAGGCGGCTTCGACGCCAGCTTCGCGCTGCAGCGCCATGTCGGCGATGCTTTTCTCGACGCCTACCTGCCCATCGTCGAACGCCGCCGCAACCTGGCCTACGGCGAGCGCGAACGCGCCTGGCAGCTGTACCGTCGCGGCCGCTACGTCGAGTTCAACCTGGTATTCGATCGCGGCACGCTGTTTGGTCTGCAGTCGGGCGGCCGCACCGAATCCATCCTGATGTCGATGCCGCCTCTGGCGAGCTGGCAGTACAACCACGAGCCCGAGCCGGGCTCGGCCGAAGCGGCGCTCGCGCAGTACCTGACACCGCGCGACTGGCTTTGAGCCGCACTCTGTCGAGATACCGTCGGACCCTTAATCCACCCAGATCACGCCTTAGCGGCGGCAGATCGAGCAATCGCACCCGGTGACTTCGATCGGCGCGCATTCGATGGTCAGCGCGATCGCGCCGCCGTGGTAGCCGGCGGTGATCGGGGCACCGTCTCCACGGCTCATCGGCGGCGGACGCGGGTTATGCTCGGGACCTTATGACGCTCACCGAACTCCGCTATCTCGTCAATCTCGACAAGGAACGCCACTTCGGCCGCGCCGCCGAGCGCTCCTTCGTCTCGCAGCCCACGCTGTCGGTCGCCGTGAAGAAGCTCGAGGACGAGCTCGGCGTGCTGCTGTTCGAGCGCAATCGCGGCGAAGCGCGGCCGACGCCGGTCGGCGAGCGCGTGATCACGCAGGCGCGCCGCGTGCTGGCCGAGGCCAAGCTGGTCGAGGACATCGCCCACGAAGGCCGCGACGAGCTGGCCGGCCCGCTGCGCTTCGGCGCCATCTACACGGTCGGCCCCTATCTGCTGCCGCACCTGGTGCCCGTGCTGCGCGAGCGCACGCCGATGATGCCGCTGGTGATCGAGGAGAACTTCACCGCCAAACTGCTCGAACAGCTGCGCGACAACGAGCTCGACGTGGCGCTGGTGGCGCTGCCGATCGATCTGCAGGGCCTGAGCGCCTGGCCGGTCTATGACGAGGACTTCGTGGTGCTGCTGCCGCAAAGCCATCCGTGGACCGCCGAGTCCGAGATCCCGGCGCGCAAGCTGGCCGAAGAACATCTGCTGCTGCTCGGTCCCGGCCACTGCTTTCGCGAGCAGGTGGTGCAGGCCTGCCCCAAGTGCGTCGATCC